>JAIRTG010000092.1 GCA_031255055.1 Prevotellaceae bacterium | reverse complement strand
GACGAGTTCAGTCCCGCGCTTATCGCGAATTATGTGTACGATTTGGTAAAAGAATACAATCAGTTCTACCACGACTTTTCGATATTGAAAGAAACAAACGAAGCGTCGAAGAAATGCCGATTGGTGCTCTCGGAATCTGTTGCGAATGTCGTAAAAACGGGAATGAAACTTTTGGGTATCGATGTTCCCGAACGAATGTAGAGAGAAGGAAGGATGAATCGCAATGATAAATGATGCGTTATCGTGTCTTTGACCCTGAAAAGGAAATAAAGAGAAAGAGATTTAGGGGGGGACTCCCCCCCTAAATCTCTTTCTCTTTATTCAAGCCCATCGCTACCTTCGGCTCGTCGGGATAGGCTGCAGAATCTCACTTACGCTCTTTTATCGGCTCGAACGCATCCATGATGTGTAGCGGCTGTAGTCTTTTTTTGAGTGGTTGGTTATCGTCCGACGTTTTTTCGGATGTTTCTTTCAGCCGTTGGTTGTAGGCCTCAATCAATGTCGAATCCAAAGGCAGATTCAGCGCGTTGCGTATGCTGTCCTGAATAGACGGATTGTATTCCCGCAACAAGTAGATGCTGTCCGTATAAACATGCTTCACGACGCCGCGACAACTGTCGGCGGCAAACAATGCGCCCGTAAGCGAATCGATCCGCAACTTTTCATTTGCCGGCATACGCAGGTCGTACCGGCGCAACAAACTGTCGGCTTTTAACGGATGAACAATGCTGTCGATAACATGACCGGCATAATGAATCCTGAAAACAAAATGCCTGTTCGAGCAGGAATCTTCGGACACAATCCGCTGTATGAAATGCAGTTTGTAAATATCGCCTGTCAGCAGATACGGATTTGCAATGCTGAAATCAAGCTCGGATAATTCGACGGTGTCTTTCGGATATTCATACGAAACCGAATCCGTCCAGATATTATCTTCGGCAAAAGTTACAAGTACGACAGATTCATCTTGGTACGCAAGCAGGGCGGCGTCTTTCTCGGCTTCCAGCCGGGCGACAACACGTGTATAAACTTTCTCGAAACGGTTGGGATGGTTTGTGTACCAAACCAGCGAAGAATCAAATTCGGCTTGTGTGATGTGATATTTGTCCAAAATAGACCGGAAATAATAAGCGTCGTCGTTGCTCCCGCCCATTCGCCCTGTGGCATCAATAACCCCCTCGAGTCGGTGCATGTCGAGCAAAACGGCTACCATCTCTTTTTGTTTCAACACATTTTTCGGACGGTTGGAGCAACTGCCCAAGAGCAATGCGGCTATCAGGCAGATGACGATGCGTTCAGGTTTGTGGTTCATTTTCGGCTTGTTTTTCTTCTCTGCGTTTTCTGTCTTTTTTCGATTCGAGGCTTTCGTTCAGTTCTTTTCTGAAAAATAGCAAAACAAGAAAAATCGACACGGTGATGGCCGAATCGGCGATGTTGAATATCGGACTGAAAAAGAGTGTTTCTCCCGCCGCGTTTTTAATAATCGGGAAATAGAGCATATCCACCACTTTTCCGTAGAAGATCGGTGCATATCCGCCTTCTTCCGGCAGGAATACGGCTGTCCGGTAAAAAGAACTTTCGCTGAAAAGAACGCCATAAAACACGGAATCGAAGATATTTCCCGCCGCACCCGCAAGCATCAGCGATATCGTCAGGATGTATCCGGCTCTGACGCCTTTTTTTATTAGATGACAGATATAGAAAACAAAAGCGCCGACTGCAACGATACGGAATAGCGTCAAAAATAATTTCCCGAAAATCTCCATGCCGAATGCCATGCCGTTGTTTTCGATAAAATAAATTTGAAACCAACTGCATACGTCGACAGACTCGCCTAAAGAGAAGTTTAATTTGATGTAGATTTTTGACGCCTGATCAACAATCAACACAAATAAAATAAGAAGGATTGATTTTACTTTTACGGACATGGGAGAGAGGATAAAGTTTTAAAAAAAAACGGCAACAGTAGAAACGATATTCCTGTTGCCGATCAAAAAGGTTTTTGATTATCTGTTATTTTCACTCTGCTTGGCCTCAATGCTCAAAGTGGCATGTGGTACGGCGCGGAGGCGTTCTTTCGGAATCAGTTTTCCCGTTTCGCGGCAAACGCCATACGTTTTGTTTTCGATACGGATCAGGGCAGCCTGCAGGTGCTGTACAAATTTCATCTGGCGTTGAGCCAATCGTCCGGCTTCTTCTTTCGACAGGGTTGCGGCGCCTTCTTCCAGTACTTTAAACGTGGGCGATGTATCGGCAACATCATTTCCGTCGATATTATTCAGGCTACTGCGCAACAACTCGTATTCTTTTTGAGCTTTTTCCAGTTTTTCATTGATAAGCTGCCGAAATTCTTCCAATTCCGCATCCGAATACCTGGTTTTTTCATTGATCATACTCTTCCTCCTTTTCTTAAATTTAAGCTAAAAATATAATTTTTTTTTGGACGTGCGAAAATACACATTTCGTTTTGAATTGACAATTCTTTTAAGAAATATAATTAATTACGCCCGTCGGAACGCCCGTCGGATAGTCGGATGGTTATCGGCGCTTTTATTTCGGACATTCTTCAAAGTCCGAATCATTTATGTACTTTTACCGACTAAAATTAATTAATATGTATCCGCCGAGTTTAAAAAAAGGAGATTGTGTTTGCATCATTTCGCCGTCGGGAGCCGTCTACGGGCGACATGTCGACGGCGCAAAAATTCGTCTCGAAAGTTGGGGTCTAAACGTTGCGGAAGGCGACAATACCCGAAAAAAAGTCGGACGATATGCGGGAACGCTTTCGGAACGTTCGCATGATTTACAGTTTGCGCTCGACAATCCCGAAATAAAAGCGATATTCTGTTCACGAGGAGGCTACGGTTTGGCGCAGATGATCGATAAGATAGATTTTTCCGATTTCGTTCGTCGTCCGAAATGGGTTATCGGTTTCAGCGACGCGACCGTTTTACACTGCGCCGTCACACATCAAAACACGGCGTCTCTACATGCCATGATGTCAAAAAACATGTCGGAAGCCGATCACGACAGTCAGCCGTTGCTGTTAACAAAACGAATCCTTTTCGGCGACACGCCGGAATATAACCTCCCTAAAAACGACTATAACATAGCGGGGAAAGCCACAGGTAGAATTATCGGCGGTAATTTCACTGTTTTTATGGGATTGCGTCACACCCCTTTCGATCTGAATTTCGAACATGCGATACTCTTCATCGAAGACATCGGTGAGGAAGCGTATAAAATAGATCGGATGATGCAAAACCTGCGATTAAGCGGAGCGTTGGATCAAATTTCGGGAATCATTGCAGGACAGTTTACCGGCTACGACAGCAAAGAAGAGAAGGTCGAAAGCGTTATTTCCGAAATAATGAAGCCGTATCGAATTCCCGTCTGCTTCGATTTCCCATCGGGACACATCACCGACAACTACCCCCTGATACTTGGCGAAAGAGCCGAACTCTGTGTAGACAGCACCGGCACACACTTGCGGTATCTAAAATAACAGCCGGACGATTGACCCACTTCCGATTACCGATTTCCGTCTGCGACATCTCCGCCGGAAGACGAAGACGTCACAGACCGTCGAAACGTAAGAAGTATGGCGGGGCTATACATTGGGGACGATCATCCGGAGGGCGGACGGTATGACTTTGACATTGAACGGCGCTTGTCCTTCGAGGTTTATGCCGTCGGCTTCCACCAATATATTTTCGTTTTTATCGAACCGGAGATTAAATTCTTTACCTTTGAACGAATAGATAATGCGATGTTGCAGAATCGTACCGTTGAACAGGCGGGGCAGAATCGTGACAACATCTTTAAACGTCGGCTGCTTTGCCACCAACACATCCAATATACCGTCGTAGGGCGTAGCTTCGGGCGTTTGCTTGATGCCTCCTCCCGAATAGCATCCGTTGCCGATATTCATCGTAAAGACATCTTTTGTGATACAAACCTGTTCGGTTTGTATATTTATTTCGGTCGGCTTGTGACTGAAAACAGCCAGCAGGAGCGAAATAGTATACAGAAACGAAAAACTGCCCAGATACCTTTTCAACCGATGTGTAAGATGTACCACTTCGGCATCCAGTCCGAATCCGACGGAGTTGATAAAAAAGTGCGATTGACGGGTATTATCTTTCGTATAAGTCACTTGTCCGATGTCGATATTCCGGCATTTTCCGGCAAAAAACACTTGTAGCGACTTTTTATAATTACGGGTCAACTGCCAAAACCGTCCCCAGTCGTTACCCGTACCGCTTGGAATAAGGGCGATGGTCATATCCGAGAAATCGGCCGTACCGGAACGAAAAATGCCGTTGGTAACTTCGCTTACGGTCCCGTCTCCGCCCAGAATCAGGAAATGCTTATAGCCCTTCTCGATAAATTCGGACACGAGAGAAACGGCGTGTCCCGAACGTTCGGTGACGCGGTATTCATACACGATATTTGCTTTTGTCAGGTGATTCAGCAGGTATTTTTTTTGTTTTCGAAATGTTTTTTTCCCCGATTTGGGATTCATTATCAAAGCCCATTTTTGATTTGCCGGAAGTTGTTCCATTGTTCTATTATTATTGGTATTGAAGTATAAATGTTCGAATTTTGCATCTCTATAGCCGTATATTTTGCATCAGGCACAAATCGAGTATCGTCATCGCGGCCATACTTTCGACAACAGGTACAGCTCTCGGCAACACAGTCGGGTCGTGTCTTCCGAGCGCGTTAAAAGTTGTCACGTTATTGTTTACATCCACAGTTGTTTGTTTTTTCGCAATAGTAGCAACAGGCTTAAACAGCACCCTAAAGTAAACATCTTCACCGTTACTGATACCGCCCTGTATACCGCCCGAATGATTTGTTTTTGTTCTCACGCGACCGTTTTCGTCGGCATAAAAAGCATCATTTAGTTCGGAACCTTTCGCCCCCACGCCGTCGAATCCCGCACCGTAATCGAATCCGTGAGCAGCGTTGATACTCATACAAGCCAGCGCCAGCCGTGCCTGCAATTTATCGAAAACAGGTTCTCCCAGTCCGACCGGAACGTTTTTGATAATACAGCTTATCGTACCGCCGATCGAATCGCCTTCATCTTTCGTTCCGTTAATATAATCGATCATCCGTTGAGCCGTTTCGGCATCGGGACAGCGGACAACATTCGTTTCGATCATCGACAGGTCGACATCCGTGATCGGTCGTTTCATTTTCACAGGCCCGACCTGCGAAGTACAGGCATAGATTGTTACATCGATTTTTTTCAGTACAAGTTTAGCGATAGCGCCCGCCACGACGCGCGTAGCCGTTTCGCGAGCCGAGCTTCGTCCGCCTCCTCGGTAGTCTCTCACGCCGTATTTTTGTCGGCAGGTATAATCGGCATGAGACGGGCGGTACAGATTTTTCAACCGTTCGTAATCCTGACTTCTTTGCTGTTCGTTTCGGATAACGAATCCGATAGGAGTTCCGGTTGTTTTACCCTCGAAAATGCCCGACAAGAATTCCACAAAATCATTTTCGCATCTCTGCGTCGACAGCGGCGACACACCCGGTTGTCGACGATTCAGTTCCGTTCGGACGAACGTTTCATCGATATCGATTCCCGACGGGCAGCCGTCAACGACACCTCCGATAGCATTTCCGTGCGATTCGCCGAAAGATGTAAATCTGAAAACAGTTCCGATTGAATTTGACATATATATGATGTATATTTGAAAAGTAAATGAATTAGCGTGTCATCAAAAAGGCTGCAAAGTTAGGGAAAAAAATTAGTGCTGAACGATTAGTGATTAATTGTTCATCTTCGGCGGTTTTACAATGAAAGAAAGAGAAAGAATATTAGGAGGGGGAAGTCTCCCCCTCGCTTCAGCCGCCTACGGCGTCTTCCGCTACCCCCTCTGCGGGGCGCTGCCCCGCAACGCCCCGTAAGACAGCGTTTATAGTGATTAGTGTTTAGTGATTAG
>JAIRTG010000034.1 GCA_031255055.1 Prevotellaceae bacterium | reverse complement strand
ACTGATTCCCGGGAATGAATGACTGATTCCCGGGAATGAGCGACTGATTCCCGGGAATGAATGACTGATTCCCGGGAATGAGTGACGTGTTTAGTGCGGATTCGCTATGATTAATCACTAATCACTAATCACTAAACACTATAAACACTGTCTTACGGGGCGTTGCGGGGCGGAGCCCCGCAGAGGGGGTAGCGGAAGACCGCGCAGGCGGGCTGAAGCGAGGGGGAGACTTCCCCCCCCTAATGCTCTTTCTCTTCTTTCAAGGAAGACCGCCGTAGCAGACGTAGCAAGGGGGAGACTCTCCCACCCCTAATTCGCTTTCGCTTCTTGGTGTTTAATCGTTCGTGATGAATGTGGTTCGTGGTGTTTCATCTCTATTTTAGTTTTTGCAGTTTGTGTCGTTCGCCGACTATCCAGATGATGTCGCCGGCCTGTAGAACGGTTGACGGATGGGGGTTGAGAAATCGCTCGTTGTTGCGCTCGATGCCGACAACAAGACTGTCGGTGCTTTCTCTGATGTGGCTCTTGCTGATGCGGACGCCGGCGAGCTTGCTGCCCGATTCGATGAATACTTTTTCGATGATGATGTCTTCGGCTTCAAAATCGGTGAAGCGCGTTTTCGTCTTCTTGTTGAATACCGGCATGAATTTGTTCAGTTGCTCTTCGGTCGCAATCACCCCGATACGGTCGAACGATAGCAGCTTGTCTCTGGGGCCGGGCGCATAGAGTAGCCGATCGCCGCGCTTTATGTATACGATGTTGATGCCGTAGTCGCTCCGCCATGTCAGCTCTTTGATCGAGCGACCGACGTAGTCTACATCTTGCAAAATCTCTAAATCAATGATGTTGATGTCCCATGCGCCCGATTTTGCCTTTGATAGCAGTTGCTGTTTGATGATGTTGTCGGATTGTGCCGATTTTTTGGCTGCGGCTATCTCGCGACTGTGCAGGTTGCTCATAAATCGTTTTTCGATCTTTTCGTAGAAATGAAGCGCCCTTCGGGAGGCAAAGTATAGCGCGACAATGAAAAGTGGTATGAATATCAACGCAAAAATGAAGGTGGGGAAGATGCGATAGACAAAGTAGTTGATCATCACCAGGGCGATGATGAACCGACTCAACTCCATGACGGCAAGCGGACCTTTGTTGTATTGATTGTGCGTCCACAGTTCTTTGTATTTTACATTGTTGGGCTGTTTGAACATCAGCGCCCACAGAAAGGGCGAGGATATGAACAGGACGACTATCAGCGTTATCAGACTGACCAGAATGTTGCTCTCGATGATGCCGCTCAGAAACGGACGCAACCCGAGTATCCCGACGGCCATCATGGCAAAGACGATGATGCCGTTGGTGACGATGGTGGTCAGAAATGATTTGACGAATTTTTTCCATTCGCTTTCGGCCTGAATGATTTGTGTGTTTGCGGAGTAGTTGTCCAGGATGTTCAGCCATTTGTCGGGCAGTATTTTTTCGATAAACCGGTAGAAGTTGTCGGAGTATTTGATCAGATAGGGCGTCGTGAATGTGGTGATGGCCGAAGCACCGACCGCTACCGGAAATAGAAAATCGCTGATGACTCCTAAACTCATCCCTAATGTGGCTACGATGAAGGCAAATTCGCCGATTTGAGCCATGCTCATCCCTACGTGGATGGACTGACGGAGCGATTGCCCGGATAGTAACGCACCGATGGCGGTACTGAAAATTTTACCCATCACAACGAGCAGCGTCACCACTACGACAATCCAACCGTATTCGACCATCACTTTGGGGTCGATCATCATGCCGACCGATACGAAAAAAATGGCTCCGAAAAGGTCTTTTACGGGTTTGGTGATGTGTTCGATCTTTTCGGCAGATGTCGTTTCGGCTAAAACGGAACCCATGATGAACGCTCCTAACTCGGCCGAAAAACCAACCTGTACGGCTATGACTACCATCGCAAGACATAGCCCAATGGAGAGTATCAGATAACCTTCTTCGTCCATCAGTGTGCGGACTTTTTTTAGAAATGTAGGTATCAGGTAGATGCCGAGTATAAACCACAGTATCAGGAAAAATAGCAGTTTGCCGACCGTAAGCAATAGCTCTATGCCCTCGAAGTGCTGCGTGACGGCGACCGTGGATAGCATCACCATCAACAGTATCACGACGATGTCTTCTACTACCAGTACCCCGAAAACGACTTTGGCGTACGGTTTGGTTTTTATTCCCAACTCGTCGAAGGCGCGGATAATGATCGTGGTGGACGAACTTGCCAGCATCCCGCCGAGAAATAGACAATTCATCGTTGACCAACCCAATAGTTTGCCGGTGAAATAGCCCGCTATCGTGATGCAGACAATTTCGACCAAAGCCGTGACGGATGCCGAACCGCCTACCCGCATCAATTTCTTGAAACTGAATTCCAGTCCGAGTCCGAACAATAGGAAAATGACGCCGATGTCGGCCAATGTTTTGATGTTTATTTCGTCGGTAACGGTGGGAAGTAGCCCTGTGTGCGGGCCGATTAAAAAACCTGCAATGATGTAGCCTAAAACAGTGGGTTGTTTTATTTTTCTAAAAATCAGCGTCACAAGTGCACCTGCACCAAGAATTAAGGCTAAATCTAATATCAGTTGAGGCAAGTGATGCTCCATAGTTCAAATAAATTTAATAGGTGTTTTTACTGTGAAAAGTGTGTTATTTTTTGAGCTGTCGATCGTGTAATTTCAACGCAGCATTGCAAATATAGTAAAAAACGCCTGCCCGTGCAATTTTCCGCCCGACGAGCAGGTGTAAAAAAAGACCGTCGATTCCACCTGCAATGAAACCGACGGCCGTTGGTTGAATGATGTGAAAAATTAAAAAACGTATTGTAAGCTCAGTCCGCATTGAAGCGGCTTACCCTGCTGTACGAACGGACGGTTCGATGTTTCAAGATAAAAAGCGTAATAATCCGTATCCGTCAGGTTTTTTCCCCATACACTGAGTTTGAACCCCGCCTTTTCAAGGGTGATATTGGCGTTCAGTAAGCCGTAGAAATCCTGCGAAACGACATTGTCTTCGATGAAATACAGCTTTCCCTGCGCGTTGTACTGTGCATTGAAATTCACCCTGTCGAGAAACGACAAATTCGTGTGCAGGGTGTAGTCGGCGCCTATCGAGAACGTGTTTCTCGGTACAAGCGGAATGTATTTGCCCGAAAAATCGGCCTTACTCTTATATTCTTTGAATTTCGCATCGGTAAATCCATACGACGCATACAGGTTCAAATCTTTCGTAACCAACGCACGTACGCTTGCCTCAAAACCCTTGCTGACCGAATGTCCTGCATTTTTCATCTCGCGACTGCCGTTTTCGACATACGTCACAATCTGCTGGTCTTTGAAATCGATGTAGTACAGCGCCAAATCGAGAAACAGCCGATTCCGCACCGGTTCCGAATGTGTTCCGATTTCGTAATTGACGGTACTTTCGGGCTTGTACGGAATCATATCTTCCGGCAGCGGATCGCTATCGTTTCCGCCCGGCGCACCCGGCATCGACTGCATCTTTTTCATCAGCACGTCCGAAAGCATTTGATAGTTGAATCCGCCCGTTTTGTATCCCTTGCCGACCGACGCATAGATGTTGAATCGGGATGTGATGTCGTATTTGATGGCTGCCTTCGGCAGTATCCGGAAAAAATCTTGCGTTAATTTTCCCTTGATCGTATCGTTCATTTCCATCGTCACGGGCGGTCTCGGTACCATCGGGGGCATTGTGACCGTCACACTCATGCCTGCACGGGTGTTGTAGTCAATGGTTGTTTTCTCGTATTCGAAACGAATCCCGGCCGTGAGCGTCAGTTTGTCCCAAAACGTGTACGACGACTGGTGATAGAACGACAGACCGTATGCAGGTACGTCGAACAGACCCGGAACTTGCATCTCGGTATTGTTGATGGTGATCTTCGGCGCCATGGGATTGTCTCCGACGGCCGCATCGATTTGCGATTGAATCCTATTTATGCCGCCCTCTTTGAACAGTACGGGCGCATCGACTTCAAACGCTTTGTAGAATCCGAACAGACCTGTAATCCATTGATAGTTTGCGGCGGTTCTTGAGCGTGCGACAAATTCCTGCGTCAGAGCACGCATCTTTTGATTTTGCGTCAGCGTAAAAACCGGTTCGGGCGTAAAGTCCTGATCAATCGTCATGGCGTCGTCGAGCGTCTGGAAGCCGGTTGCCGACGTGAACAGATAAGTGTCGCCGGTACGCCGAAAGGTCAATCCGCCGATAAACACATCTCTGACATATCCCGACGGGTCGTTATAGTCAATCGCGCCAATCGTATTGTCGGCGTTCAGAGGCGCGTAGGGATAGATGCCTTGCCTTGTTTTTTCGTACTGCAACGAGAGACGCACCTGCCATTTCGGAGCGAATTTCCATTCCAGCTTGGCGCGTCCGCCGAATGCGTTCAGCCGGTTTTTTTCGCCCGAAGCCGTATTGGTAAAATAGCCGTCGTTTTTGTTGAAAAATATTCCGGCGGAAAAGGCCAGTTTGTCGTCGAAGTTTTGATAGGTCGAAATCCGGCAACGAAGATCGTTTGCAGTGCCGTAGGAGCCGAAAATGCGCGTTCCCTGATAGCTGAAAGGCGAAAGCGTGGAGACGGCAACCAGACCGGCAATACTGTTCCGACCGTAAAGAGTGGCTTGCGGACCGCGCAGGATGTGAATGTTTTGCACATCATAAAAGTCAAAATCGAATCCGCTTTTGTCGAGCACCGGAATGTCGTCGACATACATCCCGACCGAAGCGTCGCCCATGCGTGAGCCGATGCCGCGTACAAAGATGGACGAGGTGATTTTGGAACCGTATTCCGGCATGAAAAAGTTCGGAACATAGCTCGATAAATCGTGCAGATTCACAACATGCCCCTTCTCAATCGTCCTCAGTCCCACGTTGGTGTAAGACAGAGGCTGCTCATGGTAGATGTGTGTTTCTCTTGTCGAAACAACCGTCACTTCATCGAGATCGACAAATAGCGAATCGGTCGTTTCTTCGGCATACAGATTGGTAAACGAGCATAAAAAAAGAAATAACAGGAACGAATAGTTAACTATTTTCATCATAAATAAAAAATTGATTGTAAATGTTGAATGATAATTTAGAGATATAGAACTACCGGATGTTAGTACTATTTTAGAAAACCGGCGCAAATTTAGCAAAAAAACAGTAACGATTGATACATTTTAAAGATAAAGAGATTTAGGTGGGGGAAGTCTCCCCCTCGCTTCAGCCGCCTTTGGCTTCTTCCGCTACCCCCTCGGCGGGGCGCTGCCCCGCAACGCCCCGAAAGACAGTGATTAGTGCGGATTCGCTATGATTAATCGCTAAACACTAAATACTAAATACTATTACGGTTGAATCACTCATCACTCTTCATTCTTCACTCTTCATTCTTCATTCTCTACGGGGCGTTGCGGGGCGGAGCCCCGCAGAGGGGGTAGCGGAAGACCGCCGCAGGCGGGCTGTAGCGAGGGGGAGACTTCCCCCCCCCCCCCTCTAACTCTTTATGTTGTTGAAGGAATAACGACAATGGCTAAAAGCGCTATTTAATCCTTCACCGAATGACATTGCGCAGGAATCCCCTATCGCTCTTTTAATGAAAAAAACTATCTTTGCAATCCAAAAATAAATTAATTAACCACTTGTCAAACATCAATATGATAGAAATAACATTTCCCGATGGTTCTGTGCGTACATTTCCGAAAGGTGTCACAGGGTTTCAAATAGCAGAAAGCATCAGTCCGCGTTTAGCGCAAGATGTGCTGGCCGCAGGCGTCAACGGCGAAACTTGGGATTTAACCCGTCCGATAACGGGCAATGCTGCCCTAAAACTCTATAAATGGGAGGACGAAGAGGGTAAACAGACCTATTGGCACAGTTCGGCCCACCTGTTGGCCGAAGCACTGCAAGCACTCTACCCCGGTATTAAATTCGGCATCGGGCCGGCTATCGAAAACGGTTTTTACTACGACGTCGACCCCGGCGACGACATCCAAATTAAAGAAAGCGACCTGCCCGCAATTGAAGCCAAAATGATGGAATTTGCCGGACAAAAAGAACCGATTGTCCGTACCGATATTAGCAAACAGGAGGCGCTGAAACAATTCGGCGATAAAGGCGACGAGTACAAAACCGAGCTGATAAGCGATTTGGAAGACGGGACGATCACGTTGTATTCGCAAGGCGGATTCACCGATTTATGTCGCGGCCCGCACCTGCCCGATACGGGTAAAATTAAAGCGGTGAAAGTCTTGAGCGTGGCGGGCGCCTACTGGCGAGGCGACGAAAAACGCAAAATGCTGACACGGATCTACGGTATCACTTTCCCGAAAAAGAAGCTGTTGGACGATTACCTGATACTGCTCGAAGAAGCCAAAAAGCGAGACCATCGAAAAATAGGACGGGAACTGGAATTGTTTATGTTTTCCGACACGGTGGGAAAAGGATTACCGATGTGGCTTCCCCGCGGAACTGCTCTGCGCCTGCGATTGGAAGATTTTTTGAAGAAAATACAGCGACGTTTCGACTACGAACAGGTCATCACGCCGCACATCGGCAACAAAAGCTTGTATGTCACTTCGGGACACTACGCCAAATACGGGAAGGATTCGTTTCAACCCGTTCACACGCCGGAAGAAGGCGAAGAATATCTGTTGAAACCGATGAATTGTCCGCATCATTGCGTGATCTACAAATTCAAACCCCGTTCGTATAAAGACCTGCCGCTTCGTTTTGCCGAATTCGGTACCGTCTACCGTTATGAGCAAAGCGGCGAATTGCACGGATTGACGCGCGTACGCAGTTTTACGCAGGACGACGCACATATTTTCTGCCGTCCCGACCAGTTGAAAGATGAGTTTTTGAAAGTAATGGACATCATCTTTATTATTTTCAACGCCCTTGATTTTGAAAACTTTGAAGCGCAAATCTCCTTGCGTGACCCC
This sequence comes from Prevotellaceae bacterium, assembly GCA_031255055.1. Lineage (GTDB taxonomy): Bacteria > Bacteroidota > Bacteroidia > Bacteroidales > Paludibacteraceae > JAIRTG01. The sequence continues at coordinate 1,388 of JAIRTG010000034.1, read as the reverse complement.
GATAAGAAGGAAAAATATATCGGTTCGGACGAAAATTGGGAAAAGGCCGAAAGCGCCATTATCGAAGCTTGTGAGGAAAAGGGACTCAAAGCGCGTATCGAATTAGGCGAGGCGGCGTTCTACGGCCCCAAACTTGATTTTATGGTCAAAGACGCTTTGGGTCGTCGCTGGCAACTGGGGACGATTCAGGTGGACTATAATCTGCCCGAACGTTTTCAACTGGAATACACCGGCGAAGACAATCTGAAACACCGTCCGGTGATGATTCACCGTGCGCCGTTCGGTTCGATGGAACGTTTTGTTGCGGTATTGATCGAACATACGGCCGGTAAATTTCCGCTTTGGCTGACGCCCGATCAAGCGGTCATTTTGCCTATCAGCGAAAAGTTCAACGAATATGCTTTTGACGTTGCACGAGCGTTATCGGCGAAAAATATCCGGGTGACGGTGGACGACCGGAATGAAAAAATCGGACGTAAAATCCGCGATAATGAATTGAAGCGTATTCCGTATATGCTCATAGTCGGAGAAAAGGAGGCGGAAAACCATCAGGTAGCCGTTCGCCGTCAGGGGGAAGGCGACATGGGTACGATGAGTCTTGTCGCATTTGCCCAATCGATCACCGAAGAAGTGGAACGGATGATGGCGCTATTCCAAAACCAAATTTAAGGGTTCGTGGGTGGTGATGAATCATAGAGAATCCGCACTAATCATTCTTCGGTCTTCCTTACACTTAAAGAGAGAGAAAGATGAAAGAGGGGGGGAAGTCTCCCCCTCGCTTCAGCCCGCCGTAGGCGGTCTTCCGCTACCCCCTCAGCGGGGCGCTGCCCCGCAACGCCCCGAAGATAGTGATTAGTGTTTAGTGATTAGTGATTAGTGATTAGTGATTAGTGATTAGTGATTAGTGATTAGTGATTAGTGATTAGCAAGTTCGCCATGTTTAACAATTAATCGTTAAACACTAAACACTAATCACTAATCACTAAACACTAAGTAGATTTATCCACCGGAAAGCAGCGTCGTGCGTTTAGTTGCTTGCTAAAGGTGTGAAAATCGATTTTAACATACTAAAAGTGTTAAAGTCGATTTTAACATAGTTTGCAAGTAACTTGCAAGTCGTAGTGCAAGTCTGAATGCGACTTGCAAGTAACTTGCAAGTAGTGGTGCAAGTCTGAATGCGACTTGCAAGTAACTTGCAAGTAGTGGTGCAAGTCTGAATGCGACTTGCAAGTAACTTGCAAGTAGTAATCCAAGAAGGAATGCGATTTGCAAGTAACTTGCAAGTAGTAATCCAAGTTGGAATGCGACTTGCAAGTAACTTGCAAGTCGTACTCCAAGACGGAATGTGACTTGCGCTAACCGCGCAAGTCGTACTCCAAGACGGAATG
>JAIRTG010000033.1 GCA_031255055.1 Prevotellaceae bacterium | reverse complement strand
TAAGAACGGGAATGAAGGCGGAGCGACTTTTGGGCATATTGGGTACTCGCCAAGGTATGATACTTAATAGCATCCGGCAAAGCCACGCGGCAAAAAAACCGACAATAATACCACCCGCAATGTCCAATGGATAGTGCACGCCCAAATAGATGCGTGAGTACGAGGCTGTTGCCGCCCATAGAAAAACGAATATGGTATAGACTTTCCGCCGGAACAGCGAACTGCTCAATAGGGCGAACCCAAAAGCGTTGGCGGCGTGGGATGAGACAAATCCAAAACGCCCGCCTCTGTAGTTGTTGACGATGTGGACTAGGCCTTCGAGCGATGGCTCGCGTGAGGGACGGGGACGCTCAACCAAACTTTTTATGATGCCCGATGAAACTTGATCGGCTATGACTATACATAAAACCAACGCGAGAATGATGATCAATGATTGTTTTTTCCACGCTTTTACGGCCAAAAAAATAACCGAAGCATAAAAGGGTACCCATATCCATTTGTTCGAAAACAGAAACATGAATGTGTCGAAATAGGGGTTGTGTATCCCGTTCAAAAAGAGGAACAGGCTGGTGTCCCACGTGTTTATGACGTTCATCATTTGCTAAATCGGCTCTATGTGTGCAAACTCGGTCCAACCTACGGCGCCGTTGCTTAAGGTTATTTCCGCCCAGTTGTTCAGCGTGTTTTTTATATTCACTTTCGTGCCTTCGTGCAGTTTGAAAAGCTCTGTCCCGTTTTTGTCGGGCGAACTTTTTACGGTTATCACGCCCGATAGGACAATGGCTTCGGTGCGGTTGATGTAGTTTTTCTTCCGGATGCCCGAAAATAATAGCGTGATGCCGCAAATGACAATAAAGATGATCGATAAATTGAACGAAAACTTTCGGAGACCTCTCGACGGGGCAAAAATGAAGAGGAAAAAACCGGCTAACGCCAACAGAAAGAATGTCCAGCCGATATAGAACCACCGGTTGGAGGGGAAGAAACTGATCAGGTCGGCGAACCATCTTTTTACGAAAAAGACCGGCTCTTCGTCAACCAAATCGACAATGCGTTGCGCTGCCATCTCAAGGTTGTATTTTGCATCGGGGTACCGGGGCGAGAGGCGCAAGGCTCTTTCGTAGTTCAAAATGGCCAACCCTATTTCGTTCGATTTGTAGTAGGCGTTTCCCAAATTGTAGTACAGCTCGGCAGACTGGCCTTCTTCCAGCAATTTTTCGTATTCCTGTGCTGCCGGTATGAACTCGTTTTGTGCGTACAGGTCGTTCGCATGTTTCAATCTGTCGGCGACGGACTGGGATGAAAGCGGCGAGGCTGTTATGAATAAAACCGATATGAGGACTATTGTGCTATGTTTTATACGTTTCATATATCTATTGTTCGTTTTTTCGGATGTTGAAATCAAAAGCTGTTTATCGTTTTAAGGCGCTCTCTAACTCGCTGATGGCGTTGACTGTTTCGTGGTATAAATTGCCCATCTCCTGCCGACCTGTGTTGGGCGCATAGCGGGCAAATTCACAGGTGTTTAATATGTCCAAAAACCGGTTAATCAAGGATTCGTCAACCTGTTTATTTTTGAGTTCCGTTTCTACTTTGTCTTTTTTCAGTCCGGCGGCGGTTATGGCCAGTTTGTCGCCCAAGTAGCTCCACACTGCTTTCAATACTTCATCGTAGAATGCGTCCTGCTGTCCGTCGTTCAAAAGTTTCTGAGCCGATTTCAGACGTTTTCCGGCTATTTTATTGGCCTTTTTGGTTTTTACATTGCGAATATCCGCGTTTTCTTTGGCCTTTTTCCTGAAAAAGAAAAACAGTATCAGCGAAAGAGCAAACGGACACAAAAACAATAACCAGGCGGTAATCGTCCCGAAGAGCAACGGCGCTTCTTTTTCCGGTTGAACGTCATCGGTGTGGATATAACGAATGTCTTCGCCGAGTTTTTTTACGGCCTCCCGACCTACATAGTGTGACCCGATGACAGCCGATTCCGAACCGGCTTCTCCCTTTTCCACTTCCAACTGATAGGAAGGAGTGTGGAGGGTTTTGTACCTTTTTTCTATCGGGTCGAAATAGGAAAATTCGATCGAAGGTATTTCAAAATTCCCTTCCTGACGCGGAATGAAGATATATTCGATTGATTTTGCGCCCGACACTCCCGAAGCCGTCGTTTTGAAACTGTCCGACGAACGCGGGTCGTAAGTCTCGAAGACGGACGACAAGGGTAACGCCGGCGTTTTTATCATCTTCATATTGCCCGAGCCCGATATGGTTAGTTTGAGCGTTACCGCTTCGTTTGTTTTTACCTTGTTGGTCGAAATGGATGAAGTTAATGAAAAATTGCCTACCGCATTTGCGTAGGATGCAGGCTTGTTTGTCGGAAGGGATTCTACGGTTATTTTTACGCCGGGTGCGGTCAGGGATTTGGAAACGGTGGTGTATGAGTCGAAAAAATCGTCGAAAATGCTTCGTATCTGCGTTCTGTTCTGAACCCGGAGAACGGCTTCAAAATCGGCGCGGGCTATGGATATTTCTCCCGACCGTTGGGGGAACAATAGCATCTGTTGCAATATCAATGTGGAATAATTGCGTCCGTTGTAGTTTTCCACCGCAAACTGTCTGTTTCGAGGCAGTTCGATTTCCTGTTTCATAAACCCGTTGAACTCGGGTATTTTGAACTCGGTGAAATTGACGACATCCACCAGCGTATAAAGTTTGTATGTCAACAAAATGGCTTCCTGCTCATATACTTTTGTTTTGGAAGCTATCGTCCGGATGAAAATGTTGTCGTTCGACACCGCCGAAGAACCCGAAGGTGCAGTCTGCGACTGTCTGTTTTGTCTTTGCTGAGATGCCTGATTGGGTTCGAGAACTTTAATAACCGCTCCTTTTGATGAGTATTTGGTTCCGTCAACGGTGATGGTTGCGGGGCCGATGTTGAACGTTCCAGTTCTTTTTGCCAACAATGTGTAGGTGTACGAAATCGAGACGGAAGACGAACGCTGCCCATTGATGTACTGGGTGTTGCTGCTGTATCTTTCAAAGGGGCCTGCCAGTATCTCAAAATCGGTAATTTCGGGAATCCGAATGTCTTTCCCTCTTGTGTTAACCGTATAAACCAATTGAAAAGGTTCATCCAGTACCGCCGTCGAAGGGGCTTGTACGGTGAATTGAACATCGTCGGCCTTCACAAATGCGGCAAAGGAGATAAAGAGGATGGTTAAAAAGATAATTTTCTGTTTCATCTGATTGATTCTTGGATTAAAAACAATGGTGATTACCAGTCTTTCTCGGCGCTTTTTCGTGAACGCTGCTGTATTTTGTCTATTTTTTCTCGTGTATCTTTTTCGTCTTGCTGCAATGCTTCCAAAATCTGTTCTGCTGTTTCTTTCGACATTTCAGGCTGTTTGGGTTTCGGACGTTCCTGTTCGTTTTGTTCGCTTTGTTCCTGATTGTCGTTTTGATCTTGCTGCTGTTGTTGATCCTGTTCTTTCTGATCCTGCTGCTGATCCTGATTCTGATTTTGTTCCTGCTGTTGATTTTTCAGCAGCAATTGGGCATAAGCCAAATTATACCTTGTTTCGTTGTCTTTCGGATTGGCCCGCAGAGCTGTTTTGTAGGCTTCGATGCTCTCCTGTATTTTATTCGCGCTCAGCAACACGTTGCCTAAATTGTGATAGCCGGCGGCGATTTTTTCTTTTTCCGACGGTTTCTGTTGCATGGCTTTATTGTAGCTTTCGAGCGCATCCTCGTATTTTCCCTGCTTAAACTGTGCGTTTCCCAGATTATAGTTCGCTTCAAACGATTGCGGATTGCGCTCCAAAGCCTTCCGGTACAATGCTTCGGAATCCTGATACTGTTCTTTGGTGTACTGTTTGTTTCCCGAACGTATATCCGTGTTTTCTCTTTGCGAAAATGCGGGAAGCACAAGGGGTAGCATAACGATAAATAAAGTTGTCCGCTTCATGATTTATTTTGTTATTTTCTCTTTCAAATCGAATATTTTTATCTTGCTGAGCCTTTTGTTTTTTCTGCTGAAAATAAAGAATTCGACGACCAGTATAAACAGCGCGATAAACGCGAATGATTGATACTGTTCATTATATTCCGAATATATTTTTGTTTCGATATCCGATTTTGCAAGTTTATCCAATTCATTGTTGAGCAATCTCAGTGCGTTATTCGAGTTATCGGCCCGCACGTACATGCCTTCTCCGTTAAAAGCGATATTCCGGCACATCTCTTCATTGAGGCGGCTCACAACAACGTTTCCGCTTCTGTCTTTTCTGAAACTCATTGTGCCCGGAATGGGAATAGGGACGCCCTCAGGCGAGCCGATACCCACCACATTTACCGTGACGCCGTTTTCGACGGCATATTTTGCAGCACCGGCAGCATCATCTTCGTGATTTTCGCCGTCGGTGATAATAATCACCGTTTTTCCGACGGATTTATCCGAATCAAACGATTTTACCGCCAAATCAATTGCCGAACCGATAGCCGTTCCCTGTCGGGAAACAGTGTTTGTGTTGACCGACGACAGGAACATTTTCGCCGAAACATAGTCCGATGTAATCGGTAACTGTACGTACGCATCGCCGGCAAAGACAATCAGACCGATTTTATCATTCTGCATATTATCGACCATACGCGAAATCATTTGTTTGGCAAGTTCCAGTCTGTTCGGCTGCACATCTTCCGACATCATCGAGTTGGATACGTCCAGGGCAATGATGACTTCAATTCCCTGACGGGTGACCGTCTGCTCCTTCGAGCCGAATTGCGGACGAGCCAGTACCACAATCAACAAGATGAGCGAAAGAAGCAGTAATCCGAATTTCAGTTTCGGGCGGAAAGAAGAATAGTTCGGCATCAAATTTTCGAGCAGACTCCAATCGCCTATCTTTCTGAAATTGCGTTTGCGGCGAATCAACGCGAAAACAAAAAGCCCTATCAATACCGGAATCAGTATCAATAAAAACAAAAATTCGAGATGTTCAAATCGAAACATAAGACTGTTTTATAGATTAAAAATAAACGAACCGCTTTTATGACGACTCGCTATGGCACTTTATTAATGATGGTGTCTCTGACCAATATTTCGAGCAATAGAAATACGAACGCAAAAACGGCGAACAGTACAAACAGTTCTCTTTTTTTACTAAATTCCTGAATGTTGATAATGCTCTTTTCCAGCTCGTCGATTTCTTTATAGATAGAACGCAACGCATTATTGTTTGTCGCTCTGAAGTACCTCCCACCTGTCATTTGTGCTATTTCCTGCAACGTTTCCTCGTCGAAATCGGAGTCGAACATTTGATAGACCATACCGCCCGAAGGGGTGGGAACCGGCGTCCTGACCTGACCTCTTGAACCGACACCAACGACATACACACGGATGCCGAAACGTGCGGCTATCTCGGCCGCATTCAACGGCGTGATTTCTCCTCTGTTGTTTGAGCCGTCGGTCAAAAGAATGATCACTTTCGATTTTGTTTCACTGTCTTTCATTCTGTTGATAGCATTTGCCAGTCCGAGACCGATAGCCGTTCCGTCTTCGAGAAGTCCGTAGCGAACCGAATTAAAAATATTAATCAGCGCCGCGTGGTCGGTGGTCAGAGGCGACTGCGAAAAGCTTTCGCCTGCAAAAATCACCAGTCCGATGTTGTCATTCGGGCGGGATTGAATAAATTCGATTCCGATGGATTTTGACGCTTCCAGACGATTCGGCTTAAAATCTTCGCCCAACATCGAACCCGAGACGTCGGTCGTCAGCATAATATCGATACCTTCGGTATTTTCGGTACGCCAACTGTTCGACGATTGCGGACGGGCAATGGCAAGGATCAAAAATGCCAGCGCCAGTACCCGGAAAATAAACGGTAAATGACGGAGATATAACTTTTTGGCCGGAAGCAGGTCTGTCAAACACCTCAACGAAGATATTTGCAGACTGGCATCGGATTTCCGCATTTTATAGATGTACCAAAATATAATCGGCAGTAATAAAAACAGAAAAAATAAGTATTCCGGATTATAAAACGTCATTTTTTACTTCAACTATATGTTTTTAATAAGAATTCAAATTAAGCTATTCGGCTATTTTTTCCGGTGCCTGCTGTTCTTCTTTCAGTTGTTCCAATGTTTTCACTTCTTCCTTTTTTGTCTGGTTGACAAAAAGGTATGCGTTCATCAGACTTAACTCGCTTTCGGAGGGATTTGATTCCCACTTCGCAAATTTGACCAAATCGGCTATATGCAGGATTTGTTTCAGGCAGTCGAAAGCCGATTTTTGCTCAAACTGCAAGAATCCCACTGCCGACATAATCTCTTCGGACGTCATTTCCATGCTACCGATCCGATAGCGGGCGGCGATGTATTTACGAATAACATCCGTCAGTTCGGTATAATATTCTTTTACGCGCCCTTTCTGCCATCTTTTTTCATTCTTTATTCTGTCGAGTTCGGCCAGAGCCGTCAGATGGGGCGGAACGACGGGCGCTACGGTCTGCAATATCGGTGGTACCGCCGATTTCTTCAGCAGATATTTCCGTATCAGCACAACGGCGCCCAACAGGATGATGAGAATAAGGATCACCAGCAGACCTATTTCCACCGGTGTTTTCCAGTCAAAGGGGACCTTCCATATTGATTTTATATCGGCCACTTCGTTCGATTCGGGGTCGATATCAAAAGGCTGCACCACTTTCAGCGAAACCGAGTTAGACCAGATGGTATCGCCACCCACAACAAACGGTTGAGGAGGAATGAACAGCAGCGAATCTTCAAATGCCGTTACCCGATAGTTTTTCCTTATCTGCAAATAGCCGTCGGGTGACTTGATCGTATCGTTTGGAAAACGTTCGACAATTTCGAGTCCTCCGGGAATCGTCGTTTGGTATTCGGGCGCCACAACATAATCGCCCGGCTGCTGGGTTATTTCAAATGAATAATTTGCCTGATCGCCTATCATCAGCAGGGTAGAATCCAGTGCGGCGCCGACGGTGACGTTTTGTGCGGGAAGCGGAACGAATACCGACGAAAGAATCCCCGCCGCAACTGCGAAAAAGTATGTTCTCATACGTTCTTTCATTTTTTATTTTAGATTCCGGACAGTCGCATTCATGCACGCATTTTGAACAATTTGATGAGCGCTTTCACATAATCGTCCGACGTGTTCATCGAAACAAAGTCGACGCCCGATTTCGCGAAAATTTTTTGCAGTTCAAACTGGCGTTCGTTCCACGAATTGCGATAGATAGTGCGTAATCTTTTACTGCCCGTATCCACCCAGATGCGTTCATCGGTTTCGGCGTCTTTCAACTTCAGAAAGCCGACATTCGGCAGTTCCGATTCGCGGACGTCGCATACCTGAAAAGCGACAATATCATGTTTTCTGTTTGCGACATTCAGTTCCCGTTCAAAACCTTTATCCATAAAATCGGATATAATAAAAGCCGTCGAACTTTTTTTAATCACATTGGTAAAGTATTTCAATGCCATTCCGATATCTGTTTTGGTACTTTGAGGCGTAAAGTTGATCAGTTCTCTGATGATATGTAAGACATGTTTCCGTCCTTTTTGCGGGGGGATGAATTTCTCTATTTTGTCGGAAAAAAGGATGACGCCTACTTTATCATTATTTTCGATTGTCGAAAAGGCCAGCGTAGCGGCGGTTTCGGTAAAAACATCTTTTTTCAACTGTTTCACCGTTCCGAAGTCCCG
>JAIRTG010000032.1 GCA_031255055.1 Prevotellaceae bacterium | reverse complement strand
TCGATAGAATTGTCTATGATTTCTTTTATCAAAATATAAATTCCGTCGTCCGGCGAAGAACCCTCGCCCAACTTTCCGATATACATTCCGGGGCGTTGACGAATATGTTCATTCCAATCCAATGTTACAACATTTTTGCCTGTATATTCACTCATATTGTGTTATTCCTTGTTTTTTTATCCATTAACTATGTAAACAAAAATACAAAAAAAACAAGTACTCCCGCTTGTTTTTCTTTGTCATTTAATAACCGTGAAATGTTAATAATTGTTGTGTGTTTTCGTATGATTATTTTTTGTTGTTTTCTCTCATAATCAAATACTTATGTTCTATCCTTGTTTCGTATCCGAAAGATAACGGCGTAAAACGCATTAGAACTTGTCGAAACGTTGGGTATGGACGAAAGGAGTTTTGAATTTCTTTTTACTCGCCTGTCTCAATAGCGAGAAAATCTTCGCCATTAACAGGAAAAGGATTATACCATTCTGCTTTACTCACAAAATACAAACCTAACTCATCATTATGTCTATATGTATATAAGGAGCATAAATCTCTCGCAGTTACGTTTTTCTCAAAATCTTCCTTTGATTCAAAATACAATCTTCTAAGTTCTTCCTCCGTCAACTCATAGTCTATGTACACGCCACGCTCATACTTTTCGATAAGTTCTTTGTTTGTCATATGATTTGCTTTTCAAAACTGTAAAACTATGTATTTTTCCCGAAAAAAATACCTGATTAGTGAAATTCCCTGTAATAATATTTGAAAGCTATTCAAACTCGCGCTGTGGAGGTAGAGATATTAGTTTATCAAACAAGGGCGTTTTTAAGACATAAGTTTCCTCCTGCAAAACGCGTTTGCCTTTCTTTATTTCAACCAATCCGAAGGGATACAAAAATCGCTCGAATGTACGCAAACAATAGCAATTGAAGCAATATTTCCGCACTGTCCCGTAAGTTGGCTGCACGGTTTCCAATAACATCGGGAAAGCCTTAAAATACTTATCGGCATAAGATCTCTCAGAACGTTCCTCATTCCCATATTTGCTAAGCAATATCAATGAAAATCCGAAACCAAGCTGTCCGATCGTTCCGGACTGCTCATCATCAGAATAATGGTCGAAATAGCGCCAGTTAAACTTCCGACAAAAACCCTTAAACGTAGAATCGAACAATTTATGATCATCAGCAAGATTTTTTGTCCCGGCGGCAGTCAGAGATAAAACACCTTTGCGTTTTTTCGTTATACCGGATCCTTCTGCCAACAACCGAGCCAAATGAATAGGAATACAATCCACTTCTTTGCCTAACTTCGAAATACCGGTTTTTATCATTTCATCAGGGACGCCCAAAGGATACAGTTCCTGAACAATTTTAAGCGGCAAAGACCCTGTAGCCGTTAATTTTATCTGACCATTTTGAGCAATAATCTCAGCGAGTCTTTTAACCTGACGTAAAATGGGTATTTGAGTATATTCCTGTGAGCTAAGAGGATTAAAGCGGATTGGTGAATCCGAATCAAATGGAAAATGCAAAATCCTGTGCATTTCAAGAGAAGAGTAACCTTCAAATTCCGCTTTTGGAGCGTTATTTTGAACGCGAAAGAATTCCCCCATTTCCCGGTTTAGATCTTCCATTGTCGGCGTTATGCCATTAGCCTTCATTCGGCCTATATACTCCTGTAAATATTTAGTCGCTTTCTGTTTCATGCTCGTGTATTAAAATCAAATTCTCGCTCTTTATCTCATCAAACGTTTTTCCCTCTTATTCTATATCAAATCCTCCTGATAAAACAAAACGTCGCAGCAGGCTGTCTATTTTAATGGGTATTTTACGGGGAGCTAATGCTGCTCCCTCAATCTGTTCAAAATATTCTTTTGCTTTTGTTCTATTTACGGTATTCTTCAGTGCATCAAACCGTCCAAATTCGTTGATATTCTTTTTAGTTACATGAAGGTTCATAAAACTGCGCAATTTATCTTCGGGCAGGCAGATAACTTCTGCAAATTTTCGTATCTGATCGTTTTTCGCGGTTTCCTGATATTCGGTGATGCAGTCACGCAGAGATTTTCCTGCTTCAATTATGACATCTCCTCTTTGTACATCGTGAAGAAAAATATTCGCAAAGCGTTGTTCTTCTTGTGTGAGCATCGCGAATGTTTTATGAAGCTCGGCAAGGGCTTTGTTTTTGGCTTCTTCAGTCGATTCATCCGACTGCAACAATTTTAGATATTTGTCGAATCGGGTATTCATATAATCAACATCAATCCTGCCGGTATTTATTTCGGTAAGATAGCTGTCAATATCATACGGTATGTCTCCTGTTGAGCCTCCGCCTGCTTCTCCGCCAAACAGTTCTTTGTAACGCAAGGCTAAGACCAGATAGGTGTTTTCATCCGGTAAAAGAGATACTTTTTTCTTCTTTTCACCCTCATGTTTAAACTCGTAAACAAGTTTAGTCCATTCAAATCCTTGTATTTTAGCTGCCTCAAGACAGTCATTGAATGTTTTAAAAAGCTTTGCAAATCTTGCCCGCTCTGCGACCTCATCGGGTAGATTTTCAAAGTTTTCGACTCCCGATGCAATGAAAAGATCTTGAATGTCTGTGTAAATAGCGTTCAGCCTTTCGAGATTCTTTTCTAATTTATCGGCAAATAAGCCCAGTGGCTTGTCTCCGGAGTAGAGTTTGAAAGCGCTCTCTATATTTCGCTGCATGGTGTGCGGCTTGCGATAATAGCGTATGGCGCCGAATGGTTTTTCGGGGCCAAAGAGGCGGTTTGTCCGCGAAAAAGCCTGTATCAGTCCTTCGTATTTCAGAAGTTTGTCCAAATACAAGGTGTTTACCCATTTCGAGTCAAATCCTGTCAGCATCTGATCGACAACAATGAGCAAATCCAACTGTTTTGCAGGTTGTGTGTCTATTCCAGCGTATGGTTTTTTATGAGCAAGCCGAAGCGCAACGTCTTTTTTGTATTTGGCATAAGTCGGGATTGTAAAATCTTGACCAAAACGCTTGTTGTAATCAACAAGCATTTCCTCCAAAGCGTCTTCTTTGAATACGCTGCCGCCATTGTTGTCGATGCTTTGGTCAAATAACGCCGCCACCTTCAACTCCGATTTTGTTTTTTTCAATAGCTTGTAGTATATAATGGCTTCGGGAATACTGCTCGTGGCAAATATGGCGTGAAATTTACCTCCGTGGCTCAACGTATTCCAGTTACGGACAATGTCGTCCACCACGGTTTGTTGATGCGTTATTATTTCGTACTGTGATGTCGGGATATAATCTTCTATGCCTTTGACGTAATTCCCCGCGGCATCGTTGTGCCCCGCCATGGGGACATCGTTCATGTAATGATAATATACCTCTCTCTTTTTATCATCCGCCAATGCTTCATCCTCTGTTGCAGCCTTTACCTTTTCCAGGGCTACGGCCCGGCGTAAATCCCTGTCGTTATAGGTCGATACCCTGTAAGGGTCGAAACCCAGCACATTCTTATCGCGTATGCCGTCGGCAATGCTGTATCGGTGCAATTCGTTGCCGAAAATATCGGAGGTTGTATTCTTCTTTTTTTGATTTTCGTCGTGAATTGGCGTGCCCGTGAAGCCAAAGAATATGGCGGCGGGAAATGTCCGCTTGATTATTTTCAGCATATCGCCAAAGGTAGAACGATGCGCTTCGTCTACGATAAATACGATGCGTTTTTTATTTATCAACGCGATGTCGTAATCGTTCTTAGATCCGTCTTCCTCTATATTGCTCATTTTCTGTATCGAGGTAACAATAAGCGTTCTATTGGGGTCGGAATCTTTTAGTTTCGCAATCAGCACATTGGTGTTTTCGGTTGACTCCACCGATTCGTTTTCGTCGGCAAAGCCTCGGTATTCCAACAGCGACTGCACACCGAGTTCTATCCTGTCCATCAGGAAAACCACCTTATCGGCGTCTTTGGAGTTGGCTATCAATTGCGCCGCCTTGAAGCTGGTCATGGTTTTGCCCGATCCGGTGGTGTGCCACACATAGCCTCCGCGAATCTCTTTGTCTGCCCACCTTGTTTTGGCTACCTTGTCGGAAATGGCGGCTACCGCATGGTATTGATAGCTTCGCATCACTTTCAGCACACCGTCGGTATTGTCGGCCACGGTGTAAAATCCGATCAGCTGGTGTGCCATGGGGATAGACAGCAAGTCGGCGGCAACACGGTTCCATTCGTTGACGGGCTCGTTGTTGAAGTCTGCCCAATTGAAATAGTAGTCTTTGTTGAACTTTCCGTCTGCTCCGGGATTGGCAAAGTACAGGGTTTCTTCGGGATTCATGGCAACGAAAATCTGCACTAAGGAGAACAGGCCTTGCGAGAAAATGCCTTCATGAGCATATTTTTCTATCTGATTGCAGGCTTGGCTCACGGGGATGCCGCTCTTTTTCAGTTCGAGGTGTATCAATGGCATGCCGTTTATCAGGAGCATCAGGTCGCCCCGGCGGTCGCTTTTGATGCGCGATGTGGTGGGAAATTTGGGCTGCTTTACTATCTGGTAGCGGCTTTGTCCGGCTGCTATTTCGTGGCGGTCGTATATCTTCAGGCTTACCTCTTTGCCCAAATGCAGGGTGTCGGCGGGATTGTCGCGTTTTATCGAGACGGTTTTGCCGTTGATAAACCCGTTCAACTTCAGCGGAGTGCGCAGGGTGTTTATCTGCTCTACTATCTGCTGCATTTCGCCCCTGGTGAGGGGATGCTTGCCCAGGCGGTCGATGCATCGGTTGTTGGTAGAAAGGATATCCGCCCAGTTTTGCAAAAGCTGTTGCTCGGTAGGGTTTACCAGCACTTCACTTTCCCAACCGTATTTGGTGTAGAGCTGCTCAATAAGTGCGGCTTCAAATTTCAGTTCGTTGTCGAATGTTGTCATATCGTGTACTCCTTGTTTACAAACATCTTTTCGAGACAGGCTTTTTTGATGTTTTTGAGTTTTTCGAGCTGCTGCTCGTTTTTGCTGATCAGGTTGTCTAAGTTTTGGAAATATGTTCCTATTTGGGTTTGTTCGTTTTTACTTATTGGTGAAACAATAGCAAAGTCCTCAAATGTACTTTTGTTTATTATTGGTACAGCTGTTTGCCCTGCAAGGTTTTTCAATAATTCAATTCGATGTTCAATAGCATAATAAACATATTCATGATAATAATCAGAATTACATATAATTGTATTTATTTGCTGATTAGTTGCGCATTCCTGATTATTAATAGCATTTAGCCCTATTGATGCAATACAAGTTACAAGAATTGAGTTTGTAGGGATTACCCGAGATTTCAATTTACCTGCATTTGTTAGTTTTAATATCGAATTATTGATATACTTATTTTTCATATCTTGAGCAGTAACCCAAATAAAATCGCCTCCCCAGTATGTAAGTTCGCTTTTACTTGGAGTATTACCCGTTACCACAATACCAATATTCTTAATGTTTTTTTCCTCCCACTCTCCACTAAACCCTTTGAAGCGGGTTTCGGGCGTGCTTGCACCTTTTCGTGGGAACATCTTTTCGAGGCAAGCCTTTTTGATGTTTTTCAGCTTATCAAGCTTATTTTGATTGGCATTGATCAGATTGTCGATATTCCGGAAAAAGTCGCCGATCTGGGTTTGTTCGTCAAATTCAGGATAGTATATGACTGTGTCTTTAATAGCAGTTTTTGATATACTTAGCACTTTTGTACCTTGCATTAAATGCAGAAGTTGATTGTGAAAAACAGGTGCATTTAAGAAATATCCTAAATATCTATTTGCAAAAGAGAAAAAAGGGCGACATGCTATTGTGTGTAGACCAGCAACAACACGTTCATTCGACACGTTTAATAATTCTGTACATTTACCTACTGTTTCATCTTCTGCGGCATCCGCCATTACAATATCCCCGTCTTCTAATAGAGAAAATTTGTCGGCAATTTTTTCATCATTGATATAAGGCAATTCTTCTTTTAAAACATCTAGGTATTCCCTAAACTTAATAAGTACATCTCCGTAATGAACATTTTTCGTAGAACCTTCATCGTAATTTAGTTGAGCACGCGATAATGTATTATTATTGAGAGGAAGAAATGTCGCTGAATATTCCTTTTCCTCCCAGTCCTCCGTAAACCCTTTAAATCGGAGTTTCGGTGCGTTTTTAGTTGCCATCCTTATCCGTATTTAGCAGGGTTTGAAACTCTCGCAAGCCGCGCATATCAAATTCATCGCCCTGCAAAT
>JAIRTG010000013.1 GCA_031255055.1 Prevotellaceae bacterium | reverse complement strand
TGGTTTCGCGATTACGTGTATATCCCGCTGGGCGGTAGCCGTGTCTCGAAGGCAAAAGTTATACGGAACACATTTATCATCTTTCTTGTGAGCGGCCTGTGGCACGGGGCGAATTGGACATTTATCGTCTGGGGGGCTTATCACGCACTGCTGTTCATGCCGCTGTTGTTGCTCGGCAAGAATCGCAAACATACCGGCGTTATCGTAGCGGAAAACAGACTGTTCCCAACGCTGAAAGAATGTTTGTCAATGCTGTTCACCTTCCTTCTCGTGGTAATCGGATGGATTATTTTCAGAGCGGAGAATATGCACCAGGCGATTGATTACATATCAAGGATGTGTTCCCTGTCGCCTTTTGAGGTAGCGGGGAAAATGGCTTTACCGCTATCAATGATACTGGTTCTCGTGGAATGGTTCGGGCGCAGGCAACAGTATGCGTTGGAACGGATTCCTGTCCGTAATAGCGTGCTCAGGAGGGCGATTTATATTGCCATCGCTGGGATGATTGTATTGTTAGGAGGGGCATCTTCTCCATTTATTTATTTTCAATTTTAAAGATGATGAAAAAGTTTATCACACTAACAGCCGTATTAGCATTGATTGCGGCAGTATTCATTATATCCTTTGTCGGAGGCATCTATTTGATACAGTCAAAGGTTTCATTCAAACTGCCTGAAGGCAAACATATTCTCGTACTGGGTGATTCTCGTACCAAGTATGCTGTGAACGACAACATTTTTTCATGTGCGGAGAACGTCGCACAAAGTTCAGAAGTCATTCTGTTTTCGTACTGCAAGTTGAGGAAATTTCTGGCTGAGAACGAACAATTGAACACGGTGATCCTCTCCTATTGGGGATACACTGTCCGAGCAGAGGGTATGGAGCGAGAACTCTTTTCGGAGTCTTACATGGTGAATAGGATTCCACTACATCTCCCGCTTATGGACAAGGAAGATATCGCCGTTTTCTCAGGGAAAAAAGCGTCGTTTATTTATGCCGTTCTGCATCCTGCATACAAACTTCTTATAAATATGCTCACGGGGAAGCCGCTGTCCTACAAGTCGCTGGCTTTTGGGGGATACAAGGATCTTCACAGGGATAAATTGCAGGAAGATATTGAGCGCTGGAACAGGGCAGCAGACAAAGCGATAGACAGTATCTCGGTTTATCAAAAAACGTATCTCCTGAAGATCGCGGAACTATGCAAGTCAAAAGGCGTGGAACTGATCCTGCTGAGCACGCCGGACAAACTGGAGGTGTACGGAGGTAATGAGTTGGCGAATGATTTTCACGAAGCTTACTTGCCTGACGTCAAGTATATGGATTATTCTACGTTCCATCTGCCCGATTCCTGCTATGGGGATGTCACCCATTTGAATTACAGGGGAGCGAGGATATTCAGCCAATACCTGCAGGAACGCTTTTCTGCGGATGTGAAAGAGATCGGAGAGGGGAATCGCTGGGTGTACGGCGGTGAAAAAGCAGAGTAAACTGTGATTGGTTGCTACGCAACTTTATTCAAAACAGAGGGTGTGTTAAAAGTCCCAAAATTCCGTTTTTACCCTTCCTACAACTATCCGTAGATGGGATGAGCGTTGTAAAAGGAGACTTTTGACACATCCTCTTTGAGTTAATTGCTTTTCGAGCAACGCACGGACTTGGAAAGTCGTGCAAACGGGGAGTTTGCCTGCAATTATTTATTTTGGGCTAATTGCTCAAAATGAAGAAAAATCGCATTAAAAGATGAAACATTCAGGTTGTTGGGAATAGTAAAATTGTGAAACAATAGAAAATGCCCGAAAAAATATTTTACGTTTTTGCGTTAGAAACAGTATAAAACTTGTACTTTTACGGAAATTATACAGCGAATTTATGATGGTAGATATAATAAAAGACAGAGAAAGAAGGAATAAAATAAGATTTATTTCTTTTATTATTCCTGAGTTTGCACGTGCCTATAAAATGAATAAACAGACAGCATATCGTTATTTAAAAACATACGGAGGGCTTGATTATTTATTTGAAAACTGGTGGGCTTTGCACACTGATAATCCCTTGTATGCAGTTAGAGATCTATATGATGTTTGTTGTCAAAATGCTGAAGCAGAATGAAAGTATATCATGGAAGTTATACAAAAATCGACGAGATTGATTTGACAAAATGTGAATTAAACCGTGATTTTGCTCGTGGTTTTTATGTTACAAACATTTATGAGCAAGCGAAATTTTGGGCAAAACGTAAAGGGAAAAAACAGAAAAACGAGGGAGTAATAACTGAGTTTACCTTCTTTGAAAGCGCATTTTCAAGCAATTATTTTAAAACCTTACGATTTAAGGACTATTCAGAGAAATGGCTTGATTTTGTTGTAATGAACAGACAAAACGATACGAACAAAAATTTACATGATTATGATATTGTAGAAGGTCCCGTTGCCAACGATGATATTGCTACGAGAATATCTTTTTATTTGGACGGTGGACTTACAAAAAACAAATTTATTGAAGAATTGAAATTTAAACATTCGGTTTCTCATCAAATTGCTTTTTGCACACAAAAGTCATTACAGATGCTTAAAAAAGCATTTAGCAAAGCCGATTTAAACGAAATGGCTATTGATGATGCTATCATACAATCACTTATTACAGACTTTGAGATGTCTGATATTCAGGCTATAGATATTTATTTCAATTCCAATACATATTCCCGTCTAATAGACGAAAGTACCGGATTTCACAAAAAATCATGGCAAGAAGTCTACGAAATGCTAAAAATAGAATTGAATAATAAAGACGAAAAGATAGGCGGCATATCACTCACTGTTTAGCACAATGGCGGCAGCAACCCCACATAAATGCTCCCTTTTGTAGGCAACGAAGAAGAGCATCAACCAATCACCAATCATACAAATCACAAGCATCACAATTCGGACAACGGAAACCCTTCGGATTTCTATTGCCGTTAGTCGCGAATAAAAATGACGGAGGCTGAACCGTATATGATTCAGCCTCGCGTTTATTGAATACATCCGAGAAATTTGGAGGAAATGCTTTTTTATTGTACAATGGACTTGAAAACACTATCGGCGAAATATTTCGCAAATTCGAGGTCGGTGGCGGCTCTCGACGCATAAGAGCTATCTCGCTGAACGGCGGTTCTCAGGTTTGTATAGACAGCGTCACGGTCGTTGGTACGGGCGGCAACAATGGCAGTTAGATAGGCTGTTGTTGCATCCGGCGCCGAGATTCCGGACAGTGTACGACGAGCGGCGTTGTAGTCTTCGCTCAAGATTTGTGTCAGGGCGGCATTATTGCTGCTTGCATTGCTGAACGATGATTTGGCTTTTTCATAATCGCCTTTTTTCACATACAACGTTCCCAAGGCTTGTCCGAAACTTCCGGTTGTGCCGGCGGCTTTACCAAAATATTCGGTTGCCTTATCCACCTCACCGGCTGCCATCGACAACAGTCCCAAGTTGTAGTTTACGTCGGGCGAGTTTGGCACTAATTTCAAAGCCTGCTCAAAATAGTTTTTTGCATCGGGCATGTTGTTGTTATAGTAGATCAAACCCAAGTTGTTGTAGCCGCGTACATCTTTGGGAAATAACTCGACTGCTTTTTTGTAGATACCAATCTTTTCGTTCACATTTGTTGTCAGTGTGGCCGCATACAGCAATTCGTCGACAGTTAGTTCGGACGGATTTGCTTTTGCTATCCGAGTGATTTCCTCATCGGTTTTTCCAATGATGTCGACAATCAGTTGCAGGCGCGAACGGCGCAACTTGGGAAGAATTTCGTCTGCGATGTTTTTGTATGCAACCGAGAGGTTTTTAATTTCTCGTTCGCGTTGTTCGGGGTCGTCATACATTGACAGCACGCGCAAAATGACTTGTTTGTCTTGAATGTTGGAATTTTCCATCAGTTTTTGGAATCCTTCCCAATCTTGAGCCGTGAAT
Organism: Prevotellaceae bacterium; assembly: GCA_031255055.1. Classification (GTDB taxonomy): domain Bacteria; phylum Bacteroidota; class Bacteroidia; order Bacteroidales; family Paludibacteraceae; genus JAIRTG01. The sequence goes on along the minus strand of JAIRTG010000013.1, from coordinate 2,500 downwards.
TTCGAATCGATGTTGACAGATGTTTTCAGTTTTTTTATTTCTCTGTTCAAATAATTCACAGTCACGTCTTGGCGACTTTTTGAAAGGTTTTCGTTCAATTTGTATCCGCCGTCGGGCGATGCGTATGCCGACACTTCCAGTCCTGCAACTTGAAGGTTTTCGGCGTCTTTTGCTTCTTTGATTTTTTGTGTCAGTGCAACAACGTCGCTCGACGATGTTTCGCTTGAGCGAAGGGTCGATTGTTGAATCAGGAACATGATGTCGGCTTCCTGCGTTTCTTTGATGATGCGCTGGAATTTGTCGGGAATCAACGCCGCCCCAACTTCTGTCGGTTCTGTGGAAATAAGTTCGGAAGTTGCGAGGACGCCGTCGGCTACCTTTACGCTCGGCAACTGATAGGTCTTGCCTTTCTGAGTGACTTCAATGTCTAAAAACAGTTCGGATTTGTTCATCGCAGGAAAGTAATCGAACGCGGCTTTGATGGAGTAGTTGCCGCCGGCTTTGTACATCACTTGTTTGTCGTTTCCAATCACTTTTTCTCCCTGAAATACTTCCGACTTCGAACTGATTTCGCTGTCGGCAAAACGCAAGACGGGGGTTACCTTAACTACTGCATTTTTGTTGAAATACTTTTCGGGGAATTGTCCTGTGACGACAGCTTCGACCTTTCCACCTTTTGCTACAAGTGGATTCGGATTCACCCGAAACAAACTCGGATCCAATGCTCCCATTTCTTTATTACACGAAGTAAGCAGCATTAAAAACAACACGGGAATGGAAAAAAATAAACGTTTTCTCATGATTCTCTTTAATTTTATTGTTGATACATTGAGGTTCTTATAATCCGGCACAAATATATGATATTTTGAGTAACTTTGTGGTTGAACCGGTTATTTTTTGTTGTAAAAAAACGTAGAAAATAACTTCTATATTTAATCTTGCACACAATTGATGAGAATTTTAAGCCATTTTTTGAATAATTTACATTACCTAAGTGTAAAAAAACTACGAAATTATTACAAATTGTCTTTCTCCTACATTTTATCTTATTTCGGAGTATATCTTTTCAACAAGTTTTATCCTGCTTTTATTTCGGTGGAGCCTGCCGATTTTTGTCAATTGGCATGTCCGGAGTGTCCTGTCGGGAATGGCAAAAGCTATTCTAAAAGAGGTCGGACGCTCTCTTTGGAGCATTTTAAGGAGAGTGTGGATGAATTGAAAGAGACACTTGTTCATGTTATTTTTTATTTTCAGGGAGAGCCTTTGCTGAACAGAAATTTGACGGAGATGATTGCGTATACTCACCGAGCAGGAATTTATACTTCGACGTCGACAAATGCGCAGTTGATTGACGAACGGACGGCCGAAAAACTGGTACAGTCGGGTTTGGACAAGTTGATTGTGTCAATCGACGGGACAACGCAGGCGACGTATGAAAAATACCGGATAGGCGGCAAGCTGGAAAAGGCTGTGAATGCTGTAAAATTGCTTGTCGCGGCAAAAAAGAGATCGGGCAGGACAAATCCGATTATCGAAATTCAATTTCTGGTCTTGAAGACGAATGAGCATCAACTGGATGAAATAAAAAAACTGACAAAAGAAACAGGCGCCGACAGACTGAGCCTTAAAAGCGCTCAGTTGTATGATTTTGAAAATGGCCATGAACTGCTTACAACTATCGATCGATATGCCCGCTATAAGAAAGGGAAAGAGGAGAAATGGTATCCGAAGAATAAATGGAGAAATCATTGCCTGCGACTTTGGAGCGGGGCTGTAGTGACGATCAACGGCGAAGTTTTGCCGTGTTGCTTTGATAAAGAATCGGCGTTTTCGTTTGGGAATATACACGAAAAGTCTTTTTATGCGTGTTGGACAAGTCCCAAAGCGATGAATTTCAGGAAACGTATTTTGAAAAACCGTAAGCAATTTGACATCTGTCGCAATTGCAGCTCCAAAAAATGATGAGACCGAAACATCGACATGTCGGCCTCATCGCGTTTTGATGATTTGTTTCATTTAAAAGTAGCGTTTTATTGTGTCGAATGTTCTTTTTTTACCTTTCCGCTCATCCAAATGACGGTCATTTCTATCCTATCTTCTATCCTATCCCGCGTTACCATCAGCATTTCGAGGTTATTGCGGTTATCAGTCCGCTTCGTTGTTGAATGTTGCAGTTTCCATACATTATAAATGACGTAATCGACCGGTATTTCTTACATCAAAAGTATATTTTTTTCATTTCACATTGAAGAAAGAGAAAGAGAATTAGGGGGGGGAAGTCTCCCCCTCGCTTCAGCCCGCTGCGCGGTCTTCCGCTACCCCCTCTGCGGGGCGCTGCCCCGCAACGCCCCGTAAGACAGTGATTAAATAGTGATTAGTGTTTAGTGATTAGTGATTAGTGATTAGCAAGTTCGCCATGTTTAACAATTAATCGTTAATCACTAATCACTAAACATTCTTCATTACTTACAAATATCTCAACGTACATTATCGCGACGTT
>JAIRTG010000001.1 GCA_031255055.1 Prevotellaceae bacterium | reverse complement strand
CAATCGCGGCGATATTCAAACAGCCCGCGTGCGTCCTCTTTCGTACGGCATCGTTCCCGAAGTGAAAGGAAATACGCTGACTTTCCGGTTAAACCGTCAGTGTAATCTTTCGGTAGAAGTCAACGGTGACATTTTTCATAACCTGCATCTTTTTGCCAATCCGGTCGAAGATTATACCGTTAACCCGAAAGATGAAAATGTGGTTTATTTTGGCGCAGGCATACATACACCCGAAAATGGAAAATCGTTCATCATTCCTTCGGGCAAAACGGTGTATGTGGCAGGCGGGGCGGTATTGAAAGGTCAAATCCTGATTGAGAACGTGCGGGATGTGAAAGTGCTTGGACGCGGAATGATTGACCGTTCGGTAAAAGAAGGAATCCGTATCGCCAAGGCAAAGAATATCTACGTCGAAGGCGTCGTGCTGACACAAATCCCGACCGGCGGCTCCGACAGCGTAACGATACACAATGTCAAAAGCATCAGCTACTATGGCTGGGGCGACGGCATGAATGTGTTTGCAAGCAGCAACGTGCTGTTCGACGGTGTCTTCTGCCGCAATTCCGATGACTGCACCACCGTTTACGCCACTCGCAAAGGCTTTACGGGTGGTTGCCGGAACATTACCATGCAAAACGCCACACTCTGGGCAGATGTGGCACATCCGGTTTTCATCGGGTTGCATGGCAATACGTTGCAGCCGGATACGATCGAAAACCTGCATTATGTCAATATCGACATTCTCGACCACCGCGAAAAACAAGTGGATTATCAGGGCTGTCTGGCAATCAACGCAGGCGACAATAATCTTGTTCGCAATGTCCGTTTTGAGAATATCCGTATCGAAGGTTTCCGTCAGGGACAACTGGTAAATCTGCGTATTTTCTACAACACGAAATACTGCACAGCACCGGGTAGAGGCATTGAAGACGTTCTGTTCAAAGACATCACATACACCGGCGATCATGCGGAGATATCAATCATTGCCGGATACGATGCGGAACGGAAAGTGAAAAACATCCGCTTTGAAAACCTGCAAATCAACGGACAGGTCATTTCGGATGATATGCCCGGCAAACCTGCATGGTACAAGACAGCCGACATGGCGCGGTTTTATATCGGCGAACATGTCGAAAATGTCGGTTTCGTAAAACAGGATTAATTATAAAAAGCGGTAGAACTTTTATGTATTGAAATAATTAAGAATAGAAATGAAAAGATATTTTTTTACAATTTTATTATTTATCCCGGCAATAAATATGTTTGCACAGGCGGAAACCGTCGTACAGTCGCCCGACGGCAATTACGTTTTCACGTTTTATCAAAAGTCGAAATCGGAAAATACGACGCAAATGTACTACCGCGTTTCATATAGAAACAAAACGGTAATCGAAGAGTCGGAGCTTGGCTTGTTGATTGAAAACCGGCTTTTCGAATCGGCTTTGGGTATTCCCAACGATAATTACGAATATTGGGACGATAACCTGAAACTTGTCGATGTTGAACAAAACACCGTAAATCAAACATGGAAACCCGTTTATGGCGAACGCAGCATTTATCCCGATTATTACAACGAAATAATTTTGAAGTTTCAAAAAGGTAACAGCGCCGCACACCATGTTTCTACAGATAACGGATACGACAAACGTTTTTTCTATTTCATGAACATCGTTGTCCGCGCATACAACGAAGGGGTTGCTTTCCGTTACGCTTTCCCCGAAGCCTCCAACGGTTTGTTCCTGCACATCACCGGCGAGCAGACACAATTCGCTTTTCCCGAAAACACGTTGGCTTACTACGAAAAATGGGCGCAGGGGCCGTATTCGCTGCTGCCCATACAGGATTGGACGGACGAATGTGAACGTCCTCTGACGTTGAAACTAACCAACGGATTGACGGTGGCTATCGGAGAGGCGGGACTAACGGATTTTGTCCGGATGAAATTCCGTCTGAGCGACAGAAAAAACAACGCATTGCAAGCCGTCCTTTACGATTCCGCCGATGTTGTCACCCCCTTTTCCGTCCCTTGGCGATGGATTGCCGCAGCCGAAAAACCAATGCAACTGATTGAAAACAATTATCTGACATTAAATCTAAACAAGCCCTGTGAAATTGAAAATACAGGCTGGATTAAACCGGGGAAAGCCATACGCATATCACAACTCAATCAGGGCGATGCGCTGAAATACGTTGATTTTGCAGCGAAACGTCGTTTGCAATATGTTCATCTCGACGCAGGCTGGTACGGCAAGGAATTTTTGATGGAATCCGACGCGGCCAAAGTCGATTCCGCCAAAGACCTGAATATTCCCGAACTCGTGAAGTATGCCGGACAGAAAGGAATCGGCGTCGTCCTCTATGTCAACCAACGCGCATTGAGCCGGCAGTTAGACGAGATTCTGCCTTTATACAAAAAATGGGGAATCAAGGGGATCAAATTCGGTTTTGTACAGGTCGGCAATCAACACTGGACAACATGGCTACACAATGCGGTAAAAAAATGCGCCGAATACGAACTGTTGGTGGACATTCACGACGAATATCGCCCGACAGGTTTTTCGCGGACTTATCCCAACCTGCTCACGCAGGAAGGTATTCGCGGCAACGAGGAGTTTCCCGATGCTACACACAACACTGTTTTACCGTTCACCCGCTTTCTGGCAGGTGCGGGCGACTACACGATTTGTTATTTCGACCCGCGCATTAAAACCACCCATGCGCATCAATTAGCGCTCGCGGTGGTGTATTACAGCCCCTTGCAATTCCTCTACTGGTACGACACACCCGACCATTACAACGGCGAGCCGGAAATAGAACTTTTCGATAATGTTCCGACTGTTTGGGACGATACCCGCGTGATTGACGGCGCTATCGGAGAATATATTATCATGGCGAGGCGTTCGGGCGACGACTGGTTTGTCGGCGCAATAACCAACAACGACGCCCGCGAAATTTCTATTCCCCTCGATTTTCTGGATAAAGGGAAAAAATACATCGCCACAATCTATACCGATGATGATACAATAAGCACACAAACGAAAGTTGCTGTTACCGGAAAAGTTGTCAGCACAGAAGATGCATTGAAATTTCAGTTAAAGGCAAGCGGCGGAGCGGCCATACAATTACGAACAAAGAAATAAAGTAAATATGAAACGTTTGATATTCAGTTTTTGTCTTTTAGTTGTCGGTTTTGCCGGAGTTTCGGCGCAAAAGTTCATTCATCCGGGCGTACTGCACACCGGCGAGCGGATAAAATACATGCGCATTTTGGTTGAAGAGCAGGTGCAACCGGCTTACGGTTCGTGGTTGCTGCTCAAGGAAAACAACCGCGCACAGGCAGATTACAAAATGCAGGGGCCCTTCCGCGTGATATCGCGCGACGGCGCTTTCGGTTACACCAAAA
>JAIRTG010000193.1 GCA_031255055.1 Prevotellaceae bacterium | reverse complement strand
TGAAATTCGCGTCGGACTTCGCTGTAAACTCTGATTTTTCGTCCCCATTGATATGAAGGTCATTCAACGCTTCTTTTGTATTGACAGCCTCGAACTCTGTCTTTGTCAGCATAATGAATTTCCCTTTAAAATGCGCCGTAACTCCATCTGCATTATTTTTGTCCCATGTTATTCCATGACTCGATGTCGGATATCCGTCATGCGCCGGACGGCCTAAAGTAAAATCAACATACTCCGACAGAGGAGTTTCCGACGGCGTGTCGGCTTTCAAAATGGTGACGTGAACAGATGCTTGCACTTTTGTCGTTTTGTCTTCAACCGTAATCGTACCTTCTCCTTCGACTATGGCATACACTGTCAATGTATTGCCTTCAACCTCTGCGGTTACAATCGCCCGGTCTGTTGAATTGAGTTTATAATCACCCGTACCGTTTTCAATCGTAATCGACTCACTCGTACCCGCTGTCAACTCCAGACTGCTTTTGCTTAACTGTAGTATGCTTGTGGGATCAGTAGGTTCATCAGGTTCTCTGACGCCGCAAGCCGTAAAAAAAGATGCGCCGACTAATAAAACGAATAAATACTTTACATTCAATTTTATACTTTTCATTTCTTTTGGTTTGAATTGATTTATTAATAAAAATTTCGCTTGGTAAACAAATCCTTTCTCTTTAAAGTTTCCGTTTTAATACTTATTAGTATTTACTGTTTTGTCGAGATGAAACAGGAACGATATTTCGGATCGCAATGCCGTCATTAGTCGTCCGTCCGACAGTTGAAAATCGCCCGTGTTTTTCGATCCGACTCCTTTCCGTCACTCCTCCGAAACGGCGTTCCTAAGAGACGGCACGTTTCCCAAATAATGCGATTTTATCATTTAATGAACTGACTGTCAGAAGACATTTCCATTCTTGAAAATTATCCTCTTTTTCGTTGAATATCAAAAATATTTATAGTAATTTTGCCCGTCATTCGGAAATTACGGAATTATTTCACTAATTTTCTCAAATTTATCGTTCATTACCATATACCAAATTTTATTTCACTACACTTTTATGAAACCAAGCCATATCGAACATTTAGGCGTTGCCGTAAAAAGTTTGGAAACGGCCATTCCGTTCTACGAAACTATTTTGGGCGTCAAGTGCTATGCAATCGAAGAAGTTGCAGAGCAAAAGGTAAAAACAGCATTTTTCAAAATCGGACAAACGAAAATCGAATTGCTGGAACCAACAGCTCCGGACAGTCCTGTGGGCAAATTTATTGAAAAACGGGGAGAAGGAATCCACCACATCGCTTTTGCCGTTGACGGCCTTCAAGACCGGTTGAACGAACTGGATGCTATCGACATTCAACTGATCGACAAAACGCCGCGTAAAGGAGCCGAAGGCCTGAATATCGCATTTTTACACCCAAAATCGACCGGCGGCGTGCTGACCGAACTTTGTGAAAACCCAAACAAATAATTCTTTTATATAAACCAACATTAATTTAAAAACATGGAAAACGTTGAAAAGGTAAAAAACCTGATTGACTTACGCATAAAAGCCAAACTCGGCGGAGGCGAAAAACGGATTGCATCTCAACATGCAAAAGGAAAATATACGGCACACGAACGGATCCACCTGCTTCTTGACGACGGAAGTTTTGAAGAACTGGATATGTTTGTCACACACCGCAGTACCAATTTCGGCATCGACAAGGAAAAATATCTCGGCGATGGCGTTGTTACCGGACACGGGACTATCGACGGACGTATTGTGTTTGTTTATGCACAAGATTTCACGGTATTCGGCGGTTCATTGTCGGAAACAATGGCGTTGAAAATTTGTAAAGTGATGGACATGGCCATGAAAATGGGCGCTCCGGTCATCGGCATCAACGATTCGGGTGGCGCCCGTATTCAGGAAGGCGTTAACTCGCTGGCAGGATATGCCGAAATTTTTGAACGCAACATTCTGGCTTCGGGTGTCATCCCGCAAATCTCAGCCATTTTCGGTCCCTGCGCAGGCGGAGCGGTCTACTCTCCCGCATTGACCGACTTTATTATTATGACCGAAAAAAACAGTTACATGTTCGTAACCGGCCCCAAAGTTGTAAAATCGGTGACAGGCGAAGACATCAGCACCGAAGATTTGGGAGGCGCGGCAGTTCATGCCTCAAAATCGGGCGTTGCTCACTTCAAAGCCGTAGACGAAGAAGAAGGTATCCTGCTGATTCGTAAATTGCTCTCCTACCTTCCTCAAAACAATCTGGAAGACGCTCCGTTGCTTTCGTGCAACGACCCGGTCGACCGCCTGGAAGATTCGTTGAACGCAATTGTTCCCGACAACCCGAATTTACCTTACGATGTAAAAGACGTTATCCACGCCATTGTCGACCATGACGAATTTTTTGAAGTTCATCGCCATTATGCCCGTAATATCGTTGTCGGCTTTGCCCGTTTCAACGGCGCTTCCACCGGCATCATTGCCAATCAGCCCAACTTCCTTGCCGGTGTACTGGACGTTGACGCATCGAAAAAAGCAGCTCGTTTTGTTCGTTTCTGCGACGCATTCAACATCCCTATTTTGACGCTGGTTGACGTTCCGGGATTCCTGCCCGGATCGGGACAGGAATATGCAGGTATCATCACCAACGGCGCAAAACTGATGTACGCCTACGGCGAAGCAACGGTTCCCAAAGTGACCGTGACATTGCGTAAATCGTACGGCGGAGCGCACGACGTGATGAGCAGTAAACAATTGCGCGGCGACTTCAACTATGCCTGGCCGACAGCCGAAATTGCTGTAATGGGCGCCGCCGGTGCAATCGAAGTCCTCGAAGGTAAAAATATAGCCGCAATTGCCGAACAAACGGAAAAAGCAAAATATATCGCCGAGAAAACGGATGAGTACAAAGAAAAATTTGCAAATCCCTATCAGGCGGCAGCCTTCGGCTATATCGACGATGTGATCGAACCGCGCAACACACGTTTCCGCGTCATCAGGGCGTTCCAAGCCTTGCAAAGCAAGAAAGTGGTCAATCCGCTGAAAAAACACGATAATATTCCCTTATAAAAACAGCAGTAGTATGATACTATTAAGAATAAATTCGCTCAACGACGTGCTGGTAGAATCGGGCATTGCGGTGGCTATTGTATTTTTGGCGCTGGCGTTATTGGTATTTGCATTTGTACTGACCGGAAAAATCAGTATCAAAGCGTCGGCCAAACGGATGGTGAAAAGAGGAAAGACAATCGAAGAAGCAAAGGACATTACCCACGCTTCGGCCGACGAAATCGCTGCCATATCGATGGCGCTGCATCTGTTTTTGGACGATGTGCATGATAAGGAAAGTAACGTGATCACGATTAAACGTATAGAAAGGCGTTATTCTCCGTGGAATTCTAAAATTTACGGTTTTACAAATTTAAATAGATAAACATAAAACGAAGATAGAAACGTGAAGCCCTTTTTTCTCGTTTCTCTCTCTTCATTTCCAACTTTTTAAAATATGAAAAAATTCAGTTTTGACATAAACGGCCGAAAATACGAAGTCAACGTAAAAAAAGTAAAAGGCGACATCGCTAACTTGGAAGTAAACGGCACACCCTACGAAGTGAAGCTACACAAAGAAATAGCAACAACCAAAACACCGATTTTGGTACGTCAGCCGGTATCGAACGCCGACTCGCAAGAAGTAGCCACTCAAAAAATGACGCCGGTACCATCGGGAGCCAGACCAAGCGCCAAGAAAATCAAATCGCCGCTTCCGGGCAATGTCTTGAAAATTAATGTAGCCGTAGGCGACAAGATCAAAGACGGCGACGTGCTGATGGTAATGGAATCGATGAAAATGGAAAACAATATTTTGGCGGAAGCCGGCGGCACGATTACAAACGTGAACGTACCCGTCGGAAAAGCCGTATTGCAGGACGAAGTCTTGTTTGAGTACGAATAAACCGAAAGCATGATGAAACAGAAATTTTTTAAACTGAGCATAATCGTCTTTCTGATGATGCTGATGTTTCCGACAGAAATGTTCGGTCAATCGTCGGGAGGTTTTACGAGTGTTGTAGAATTCTGGAACAGTACCGGTTTTGGCAATTTTGACTTTAAACACCTGATCATGATCGGTTTTGGCATTGCCTTTATCGTATTAGGTATTGTTAAACATTGGGAACCGTTACTGTTGGTTCCGATAGGTTTCGGGATTCTGATTGGCAACATCCCATTTAAAGAAGGTTTTGGCATCGGCATTTACGAAAACAATTCGGTGTTGAGCTTTTTATACAGCGGCGTTATTAACGGTTGGTATCCGCCATTGATTTTCTTGGGTATCGGAGCCATGACAGACTTTTCGTCATTGATTTCCAATCCGAAATTAATGTTGTTGGGAGCTGCCGCTCAAATGGGTATCTTTCTTACATTTATTGGAGCGTACCTGTTAGGCTTTACGCCGCAAGAAGCCGGTGCAATCGGTATTATCGGCGGCGCCGACGGGCCGACAGCGATTTTCCTGTCATCGAAATTGGCTCCGAACCTGATAGGCGCGATTGCGATTGCCGCCTATTCATATATGGCGCTCGTACCGCTGATTCAGCCGCCAGTCATGCGTCTTATCGTACCCAAAAAAGAACGCGCTATCCGCATGAAAGCGCCTCGTCAGGTATCGAAAACAGAAAAAATCATTTTTCCGATCATCGGTATGCTGATGACCACATTTATAGCTCCGAGTGCATTACCGCTGTTAGGGATGCTGTTTTTCGGCAACTTGTTGAAAGAATCGGGCGTTACCGAGCGTCTGGCCGACACGGCACGCAATGCCTTGATGAATATAATCACCATTCTGTTGGGCGTTACTGTCGGCGCATCCACGCAGGCTGTACGTATGATGGCCGACCCGATTACCGGCGAAATGGTCAACAAAGGATTTCTGTCGTTCGATTCGGTAAGAATCTTTATTTTGGGCGCATTTTCATTTGTGATCGCAACAGCGGCCGGTGTCGCTTTTGCGCGTCTTATGAATTTATTTCTGAAAGGCGACAATAAAATCAATCCGTTGATTGGTGCTGCCGGAGTATCAGCCGTTCCCGACTCTGCCCGCGTGGTGCAGGACGAAGGGCTGAAAACCGATCGAAACAATCACTTGCTAATGCACGCGATGGCGCCCAATGTGGCGGGTGTTATCGGTTCGGCGGTGGCAGCCGGTATTTTACTGAATATGTTAGGATAGACAATTTGTACTATCTGTCAATTAAAATCCTCCAAAGGCGCTGCTTTTGGGGGATTTTTAATGAAGGCTCTTCCTGGCTCTTCCACCGACGCTATCAAAACCGAAATCCGACTTCAATAGGTATAACCTCCTGCAAGGCGTAGCCGCAGCCCGGGTGAGAAGCTTGTGATTCGTGTTTAGTGATTAATTCCTTGAAGAAAGAGAAAGAGAAAGAGAATTAAGGGGGGGGGAAGTCTCCCCCTCGCTTCAGCCCGCCTGCGGCGGTCTTCCGCTACCCCCTCTGCGGGGCTCGGCCCCGCAACGCCCCGTAAGACAGTGTTTATAGTGATTAGTGTTTAGTGATTAGTGATTAGTGATTAAACATGGCGAACGTAGTGGTACATTCAAACCGAACGTAGCGGTACGTTTTATGGGTAGGTCGTTTGAAACGACATCTCTTCTTCACCTCCCGGATGAATCCACCGGAAAGTAGCACAGGATTATGACGTTAGACGTATTCTCATGTAATCTGATCGTAGTATCGTCCGAGCGGGGATCAACTGCTCGCCCGAGCGGGGATCGTATTATCGCCCGAGCGGCGATCGTATTATCACCCGAACGGCGATCGTATTATCGTCCGAGTGGCAATCATAGTATCGGGCGAGTGGCGATCATACACTCGCCCGAGTGGCGATCATACACTCGCCCGAGTGGCGATCATACACTCGCCCGAGTGGCGATCGTAGTATCGCCCGAATCGCGATCGTAGTATCGCCCGAATCGCGATCGTAGTATCGCCCGAATCGCGATCGTAGTATCGCCCGAATCGCGATCGTAGTATCGCCCGAATCGC
>JAIRTG010000173.1 GCA_031255055.1 Prevotellaceae bacterium | reverse complement strand
ATAAAAGCACCTTTATCGATAACTTCTACCTTGTCTGGGATAGTAATAGCTTCCAGGCCGGCACATTCTGCAAAAGCGCCATAGCCCAAATACTCCACACTTTCACCAAGGGTAACGCTGGCCAAGTCAGCACAACTGCCAAAAGCAAACATTCCGATACTCGTTACTTTATCGGGAATAGTAATTGCGGTCAGACCACTCCAAACAAAAGTGCCGTCTTCGATACTTGTTACGTTCTCAGGAATGGTAATTTCCGTCAGACTTGCACACAAAGCGAAAGCATTACCGCCAATATAATCCACAGTGTTGGGAATGGCAATTTCTTCCAAGTTGGAACACATGCCAAAGGCTGCAAATCCAATCTCTGTTACACTATTGGGAATGGTGACGTCGACCAAGTTAACGCACATACCGAAAGCCGACGCGCCAATGCTTGTTACACCTTCTTCAATCACAACTTTTGTAATATCTTCAAGATAAGCAAGCCACGGAAGGGCTTCAGGAGCTTCTTCTTTCGGATCATCCCAATCATCCATTGCGCCTGTTCCGCTGATGGTGAGCGTACCTTCCGAGAATGTCCACGTGAGGTTCTCTCCACATTCTCCATTGTATGCCGGAAGACACAAAACTTCTTTGAAATCTTTCCACACAGGAGCGGCTTCATAGGCGGTTTTCGCTTCTTCGGATACAACATAAAGTGTTACCCGGCTCAAGTCCGGACCGGGAGTTGACTCCATCTTGCCAAATACATTTAGATACCCGCCTATATTTTGCGGCGTCGGATTCAAATTGGTAATAGTTGTGAGATTGCTACATCCGCTAAAGCCACCGTATTCAATAGTTACTACGCTTTTGCCGATGGTAACGGAAGTAAGACCGGTGCATTGGCCGAAAGCCGCCACAGCAATCTTTTCTACATTGTCCGGAATGACAATTTCAGTCAGGCCGGTACAACCGGAAAAAGCCGTCATTCCAACGCTTTTTACACCATTGCCGAGCTTAACGGAAGTCAGTTTCGAGCATCCGTAAAAAGCAAAATCTCCAATACTCGTCACACTCAGGGGAGTGATAACGTCGGTCAAGTTAACGCACTCAAAGAAAGCCGACTCGCCAATGGTTGTTACACCATTTTCGACCATAATCGCCGTGATGTCGTTTAGAAGGGAAGCCCATGGACGGTCTGTTACCGATTCCCAGTCATCCATTGCGCCTGTTCCGCTGATAGTGAGCGTACCATCCTCCTCCGAGAATACCCATGTGAGGTTCTCCCCACAGTTGCCATTTGTTGCGTCTTGCGCATAACCTGTTGCCACACTCGACAACAATAACAATAATGATAACGTAAAAATTTTTACTCTCATAAATGAATAGAATTAAGGATTAAAAATAAAATTAATTGCATTGAAAAATATATCATTGAAATAGATCAATTGCGATGATTTTTTGCGGCTCATTTTAGGGACGAAGTACAATTTGGTTATTTAAATCGGTGCACATTTTTAGTTAAAACCGGCATTACAATTATTAACTTCGGGGCAAAAATAGTGAAAAAAATATCAACAAACCCCAAAGACGGTGCAATAAGTGTGTATTTTAACACAAATGAAACAGGACGATGTGAATAAAAAGCGTGTATCCGATTGTTCCGAAATACTGAATATCATGCTATTGCAGTATACAAAATCCGATTAGTCGGAGAAATGCCGAGTATGAAAATAAAAAATGAAAATAAGTCCGAATGACCTGTTTCCACCGTAAAAAATTATCCGAGGCTACGTATACGATTGATGATCAATCCCGTCAAAGACCGCCAATGCTTCGTGTATCGAATGTACGCTTGAATAGACAATCGAACGTTTGCCGTTTTGTTCTCTGAACCGGCATCTGTTATGGTGTACCGTTGCGTGTTGCAGTATTTTTCCAAAATTTTCCGACCGGTAGTAAAACGATTGCAGATTGGAGGGTAAAAAGACAATCATAGTTCTGTTTTTCAGCACCAAACGCTCTACACCATACCTGATGGCAATCCACCTCAGCCGCACAACGTCGAATAATGCGCCGGTCTGATGGGGAAGTCGGCCAAACCGGTCCTTCAGCCGTTCGGCAAACGACCGCAGTTTTTCTTCACTTTCAATACCGTCAAGCTCCTTGTACAGCGCGATACGCTCCGAAACATTTTCGATATAGTCGGCAGGAAACATCAGTTCCATATCCGATTCGATCCGGCAATCATTCACATAGTCGCCCGACGCAATCAACTCTTTCTGTTGCTCTTCGTCATACAGTTCGGCAAACTCCTCCATTTTAAGCTCCTGAACAGCCTCGTTCAGAATCCGCTGATACGTCTCGTAACCCAAGTCGGCAATAAAACCGCTCTGTTCGGCGCCAAGCAGATTGCCCGCTCCGCGAATATCCAAATCCTGCATCGCAATATTGAAGCCGCTTCCCAAATCGGAAAAAGTTTCTAACGCCTGCAATCTCCGTCGGGCGTCGGGCGTCAGCAAACTCAAATCGGGAGCAATCAGGTAACAATAGGCCTTCCGGTTGCTGCGCCCTACCCTACCCCGCAACTGATGCAAATCGCTCAGACCGAAATGATGTGCACTGTTGATAATCATCGTGTTGACGTTCGGAATATCGACTCCCGATTCGATAATCGTCGTAGCCACCAGCACGTCGTATTCGTAGTCAATAAAATCGAGAATGATTTCCTCCAGCTTGTCGGGCGACATCTGTCCGTGTCCGACCGCAACCCGACAACCCGGCGCCAGTCTCCGAATCATCGACTCCATCGCGTAGATGTTGTGGATGTTATTGTTGACAAAAAACACTTGTCCGTTCCGATTCATTTCCGTCTGAATCGCTTCCTTTATCAATTGTTCATCGAAAGTATGCAGTTCGGTCTGCACGGGATAGCGGTTCGGCGGAGGCGTGGTGATGATCGACAAGTCGCGGGCGCCCATCAACGAAAATTGTAGCGTACGCGGAATGGGTGTCGCCGTCATCGTCAAAGTGTCGACATTGACTTTCAACCGCTTTAACTTTTCTTTTACCGATACGCCGAATTTTTGTTCTTCGTCGATTATCAGCAATCCCAAATCTTTAAACTTCATCGCGTTGCCGACCAGTTTGTGCGTCCCGATAATAATATCGATTTTTCCGTCGGACAGGCGGCTTATGATCTCTTTTGTCACCTTGGAGGTACGCGCTCGGCTCAGATAATCGATCGTACAGGGGAAATTTTTCAAGCGTCCCTTGAATGTATTATAATGTTGCAATGCCAGCACGGTTGTCGGCACAAGTACGGCAACCTGTTTGCCGTCCGCAACCGCTTTGAACGCGGCTCTTATGGCAACTTCCGTTTTACCGAAACCGACGTCGCCGCAGATCAACCTGTCCATCGGCATGTCGGACTCCATGTCTTTTTTCACATCGGCAGTCGCTTTGACCTGATCGGGAGTATCTTCGTAGATGAAAGAGGCTTCCAATTCGTGTTGCAGATAGCTGTCGGGCGTAAACGAAAAACCTTTTTCGGCCTTTCGCTGTGCGTAGAGTTTTATCAGTTCGCGGGCAATATCTTTTACCTTCGATTTGGTACGTTCTTTCAAGCGTTCCCACGTTCCCGACCCCAGTTTGCTTATGCGGGGCGATTCGCCTTCTTTTCCCTTGTATTTTGCAATGCGGTGCAAAGCGTGGATGCCGACAAAAATCACATCGTTATCCTTATATTTCAGTTTGACGACTTCCTGTTTCCGTCCGTTTTCATCCATCCTGACAAGTCCGCCGAAAACGCCAATGCCATGATCGACATGCACCACATAGTCGCCAATTTGAAGTTGATTAATATCTTTCAGCGTCAGCAGCACCTTTCCCTGTTTAGCCTTGTCTATTCGCAACTGATATTTGTGAAAACGATCGAAAATCTGATGGTCGGTATAACAAACCATCGACAAATCGTGGTCGATAAAACCTTCGTGCAGCGTATTTTTCACCGCCTGAAACTTTATCTGTTCGTTTCTGTCCTCAAATATAGCGGCAATTCTGTCGGTTTGTTTTTCGCTATCGCTCAAGATGTATATGCGGTAGCCATCCGACAGCCATTTTCTTAAATCGTTACCGATTAAATCAAAGTTTTTATGAAAAACAGGCTGGGGAGACGTTTTGAATCGAACCGACGTGTCGGATTTCACAAAACAATCGCGTCCCCACTCCATTTTCCGGTAGGCGCCTATTCCGTCTACAAATGCCTTTCCGTCAATATATTTCAATCCGATTTTTGGGCGCGATGCGTCGTCTGCATTTTCCGAAAAGCTATCGAAAAGTTGATCTATTTTATCCCGCACATATCTGATATTGGAAAACGACAAGAACGTATTCGCAGGTAGAAACTCAAAAAAAGATTCACAACAAAGTTCCTGTTTACCTTCCAGGTCGGGCACAATTTCGACATCCTCTTTTTGTTCCTTCGACAGTTGGCTTTCGATGTCGAACACACGTATCGAATCTATTTCGTCGCCGAAAAAATCGAACCGGTACGGATATTCATACGCATACGAAAACACATCGACAATGCCGCCTCTCACCGCAAACTGTCCCGGTTCATAGACAAAATCAACACGTACGAAACCAAACGCGGTCAATGCTTCGGCAAAAAATTCCGGATCAAGCATTTCTCCTTTTTTCAATTTGAGGATATTGGATTGGAGTTCGTCGGACGAAACGGTTTTTTGTACAATCGCTTCGGGGTAGGTAAATACGATGCAAGGCGCCTGCTTATTCGTCAATCGGTTCAACGCTTCGGTGCGAAGAATTTCGTTTGAGCTGTCGAGACGTGCCAGCCGCAGGGCTTTTTTGAACAGACCCGGATAGAAAAAAGCGGTTTCGATGCCCAGTATTTTCCTCACATCGTTATAGACATAAGCCGCCTCATCTTCTTCATTCAGTACCACAACATGCGTCTGCCGATGCTTTTGAAAGAAAGAGGACAATACCAGCGCAAAAGCCCCTCCGCTCAAACCTGAAATATTTATATTCGGTTCGAGAGATGCAGCCCAGGTGTCGATCCTTGCCATCTGCGGATGACGGGCATAGAGTTGTTGAAAGTCTTTAAGGTTCAAAATCGTTTTTTCGGCCTGCAAAGGTAAAACTTTTATCACGAGCTGAAACGGATAAAACGCCATTCCATCGTGCAGATGAAATCGAAATTATCAATATTTAACGTGTTGTTTTTTCCAAATACATCTCCATCAGCCTCGAAACAGGGTATTTATCCAGATCCAGGATTGGTATTTTGATGAAATCTTTGAACAGAACGCTTTCGTCGGAAATGGCGACAGTATAAAACTTCGTAAAAATACACTGATGGCTCAGCACATGCTTCACCGGCGCCGAAATTTTCAAAACATCAACACCGACCGTTTCCGAAAAAAGCGCCAGTCGGCTCAAATCCTCCGTTTCATAGAGCCTGCTCGATTCAATCAGCGGGAACTCATACAGGTTTTTCCAAATATCATTTTTTGTCCGTTTTTGCAGATAGGTAAACTCGCCGTTGACGATATACAGATAATTAAAGTAGCGATTGGAGACTTTTGTTTTTTTCGATTTCACAGGATACTTGCGGACTTCATCGTTGCCGAACGACAAACAGCTATCTTTCAGCACACAACCATTGCAATCGGGATTCGACGGCACACACTGTAAAGCACCGAAATCCATGATTGCCTGATTATAAATTCCGGCCTGTTTCTTATCCAGTAATTCCTGCGCCAATTCGAAAAACATTTTCTTACCTTTGGCAGAATCAATCGGCGCATCGATCGCAAAATACCGCGACAAAACGCGATACACATTCCCGTCGACCACCGCGTAAGGCCGATTATGAGCAAACGATACAATCGCAGCAGCCGTATATGCGCCGATTCCTTTCAGCTTCATCACATCGTCATAATCCGTCGGAAAAACGCCCTTAAAATCCGTCATCACCTGTTTCGACGCATAATGCAGGTTTCTTGCACGCGAATAATACCCCAAGCCCTGCCAATGTTTCAACACTTCTTCCTCTTCGGCATCAGCCAGAGCGCCGACCGTCGGAAAACGCGATATAAAACGAAGATAATAATCACGTCCCTGATCGACCCTTGTTTGTTGCAAAATAACTTCGGACACCCATATTTTGTACGAATCATTAATATTTCTCCATGGCAAATCGCGTCCATTTTGTTCGTACCAAGCAATAATCAGCATTGAAAAATCACTCATTAACAGATAATTATTACATTTTTTATATTTATATATCGCTTTAAATTTTTGGCGGGATATTTTTTTTCGCATCTTTGCAGCAAATTTAGAATCAATTTATTCAACAAGCAATATTTCTAATTAACTAACAATATTTTATATGAAAAAAATCTTATTTGGATTTATCGCAATTGCATCTCTTTACGGTTGCGGAACAAAAGGTTACAAAGTAACGGGAACTGTTAACGACAACGAAATGAATGGGGCGAAGATTTATTTGGCAGAGATAGACGGACAAAACTTGGTAAAACTGGACAGTGCAACCATCCAAAACGGGCGGTTCACAATGAACGGCGTCGCCGACAGCATCCGGTTCATCTACATGCTGCTCGAAAAAGACGGCGAAGTACAGATGGCACGTCCTTACCTGTACGAAAATGCGAACATGACGGTTGACATCACGCCCGAAAAATCGATCATCGTAAAAGGCACAAAAGAAAACAATCTGTTGAGCGAATACTACACAGGAATTGAAGATTTTGAAACACAAATGATGGCAATTCGCGAAAAACTAAGCGAAAACGCCGAACTGCCCGAAAGCGAAGTCGAAGCCCTCAAAGGACAGTATGATGAACTCGACAAAAAACAGGATGATTACAATTTAGGCTTTGTCAAAGCAAACATCAACACACTCACAGGCACTCATATTTTCAAATCGTCCTACTACGGCATGTCGTTGGAAGATAGAGACAACATCATCTCGATGATGAACAACGAAATGAAAAAAGACAAAAAAATCGCCAAAATCATCAACGCCGTAGAAGCCGAGAAAAGAGTAGCGATAGGCAACCAATATGCCGACATCACCCTTTCGGGAGTTGACGGAACAGCCATTTCACTGTCGGAATACGTTGGCAAAACCGATTACACATTGGTCGACTTCTGGGCATCCTGGTGTGGTCCCTGCATCATGTCGTTCCCCGAACTGACAAAAACGTACGAAAAACACAAAAACGGTCGCCTCCAAATTTTCGGCATCTCGCTCGACGACGACGGCGAAGCATGGAAAAAAGCCATCGGAACACACAAATTAAGCTGGATTCATGTTTCCGACCTAAAAGGCTGGGAAAGCGCAGCAGCACAACTATATGCCGTAAACTTCATTCCGACAACCATCCTTATCGACAAAACAGGAACAATTGTAGGCAGAAACCTATCGAAAGAAGAATTGGTCAAGATACTGGAAAAAAACTAATCCGAACATTTTTTAAAAAAAAGTATTGCAAATCTTTTCTAATCAGAATAAAAGACTTATCTTTGCAAACCTTTTGAACAAAAAAACGCAAAAACACAAACATATTAAATCAAAAACTTAAATACAATTCAACATGACAAAAGCGGATATTGTAACAGAAATTGCTAAAAATACAGGTATCGAAAAAGCGGCCGTATTGAAAACCGTAGAAGCTTTTATGGAGGTAATAAAAGATTCATTAGCAGAAAACCGGAATGTATATTTAAGAGGTTTCGGTAGTTTTATCGTGAAAGAAAGAGCTGAAAAAACAGCCCGTAACATTTCAAAAAAAACGACCATTATTATTCCCGCACATAACATTCCCGCATTTAAGCCCTCGAAATCATTCATGAGTGTTGTAAAATAATTTTAAACAGATTAAACATGCCAAGCGGAAAAAAAAGAAAAAGACACAAAATGTCCACGCACAAGCGGAAAAAAAGACTGAGAAGGAACAGACACAAAAAGAAATAGGTCTTTCAGGTCTTTGAGTTTTTTTTAAAGTCCAGAAGCAAACTTAAGGTCAGGAGAATGATTTTAAGTTTGTTTTTTTATAATGTAATAAAAAACAAATAAAAGGTGAATAGCGAATTAGTAATTGATGTCAAAACATCAGGAATCTCAATTGCGCTGCTCGAAAATAAACGCCTTGTAGAATTACACCAAGAAGCACGTGAAGAATCATACGCAGTTGGTAACATTTATTTAGGAAGGGTAAAAAAAATAATGCCCGGTTTAAACGCAGCGTTTATCGATGTCGGATATGGCAAAGACGCTTTTCTACACTATCTCGATTTAGGTTCACACTTTGCTACCTTAGCTCAATTTACAAAACAGTTATTGAGCGACAGAAAAAAGAAGCCTGCTTTTCAGAAAGTGAAGTTTCTGCCCGAAATTGACAAAAACGGCTACATCAGTGATCTGCTCAAAGTGGGAGACGAAATTCTCGTACAAGTCACAAAAGAGCCGATTTCAACAAAAGGCCCCCGGTTGACAGCAGAAATCTCCATTGCAGGACGTCATTTGGTATTGATACCTTTTGCCGAAAAGGTATCCGTTTCTAACAAAATCAAAACCGAAGAAGAACGCATTCGGTTAAAGCAACTGATACAAAGCATTAAGCCAAAAGGCTACGGTGTGATAATACGGACAGTTGCCGAAGAAAAAAAAGTGGCCGAACTCGACAGCGAGCTGAAACTGCTGCTAAAGCGTTGGGAAGAAGTTGCTTTAAAAGTTCAAAAAACCAACGGCGCCGCTCTCATTTTAGAAGAAATAGGGAGAACCGTCGGAATTATCAGGGACCTGTTTAATCCCACCTTTTCAAACATATACATCAACGACGACAAAACGTACAGAGAGGTAAAAGACTATCTGAAACTCATCTCTCCCGAGCAAAAAAACATTGTTCGACTGTATAGAAATGAAATGTCGATTTTTGACAGTTTCGGTATCACCAAACAGATTAAATCGGCCTTTGGGAAAACCGTATCCTTCAAAAGCGGAGCATACTTGATTATAGAGCACACCGAAGCGCTACATGTGATTGATGTAAACAGCGGCAACAGATCTAAAGCGGCCAACGGACAAGAAGGGAACGCATTTGAAGTGAATCTCACCGCAGCAGAAGAAATTGCCCGCCAATTGCGATTAAGAGATATGGGCGGCATCATTGTGATCGACTTTATCGACATGCACGAAGCCGCAAACAGGCAAAAACTGTTTGACAAAATGCGAGAAGAAATGTCGAACGACAGAGCCAAGCACAACATTTTGCCGCTAAGCAAATTCGGATTGATGCAACTGACACGTCAGCGTGTGCGCCCGCAAACAAACATTGATATTGAAGAAACGTGCCCCACCTGTTTCGGGGCAGGAATCAGCAAACCATCCATCCTGTTTACCGACCAACTGGAACGGAAATTGGACTACATGGTCAACGAGCTGAACATTAAAAAATTTGTTTTATGCATACATCCTTACATATACGCATATATAAAACAAGGTTTATTTTCGATCAAATGGAAATGGAAACGCAAATTCGGCAAAAGCGTAAAAATAATCTCATCGCAGGAACTCGGTTTCTTACAATACAGGGTGATTGACGCTGAAGGTAACGAAATGGATTTACAAGAAAAAGAAGGAAAGATTTAGGAAAAAGAGGCTGACCACACAACGGGACAGCCTTTTTTTTCGTGTGCCGCGCATGACCACCGGACTCGACGGTGCAAGTCCGTTACGGGGGAATGTAGCCACCAACCGTTAGCAGAAGAAGGCAAGGGTGTCCACCGCGAGGGGAATCCGAAAGAAGCCGGAGGCAAAGTTCCTGTCTGAGGAACACGAACATCATATAAGGCTCAAATCGTCGGACGAGTTTGCGAAACAGAACGAAGTCCAAAAGCTACACGGAGGCGACAGAGTAGATGATGCGGATAGATGGAACGAAGGTCGGTAGTCTTACCGCGGGAGGTTTCACGGACGTGCGGCGGTTAGTCCGAAGCGCGGAGTAAAGCTCGTCGTGAGAAGTCAGCAGAGGTCATAGTAGATACGGATACAAGCCTGATGGCGGAAGCCGAAAGACAGGAAGTCTTACAAAGTATCGAAGGGCTGAACCTTATCAAAATGAGAAGTAAAAACAAGTTACCTGACGGGAGGAAGAAAGCAGAAAATATCAAGAGACAGCTACCGTCAAAAGAACGGGTCGGAAACCTGTGGATATGTCGGAGCGCAGACTTGTGTTGGGATGACTTCAAACAACCTCATGGAAGTGTTATTTACGGAAGAGCAGCTG
>JAIRTG010000042.1 GCA_031255055.1 Prevotellaceae bacterium | reverse complement strand
GAATTCAGAAAGGCGATCTTGAAATTCTTCGATCATATCGCTGACTATAAACAAGAGTTACAAACTTTGATGACTCTGAATTTTAGATTGTGTAATTCGCAATCCTTTTCCTTGTGAGTATAATTATAGTCCCGGAATAAGACGCGGGTACTATAATTCTCTTTTTTTCGCTGTCGGCGAATCAACCGTACATTAACCGCTATTTTAAATCGACCATTATTCTGAAATTGAATAGAATGCCTGTCAGGTAATTCGGAACGGCATTCTGTTGGTTGTAGATGTCGCTTACCCAGTAGTAGGAGTTGACGTTCCTGAAGTTGAACAGGTTTAAGATTTCTAAGTTGAGCCATATGTTTTCCGCGTGCCTGAATAATGGCCTGTCCATCAAACGGTCTTTCCCCGACGAAAAAACGCGCGATGTGCCGATGTCTATCCTTTTGTAGCCTCGTGAACGTAGCGCCGAACGAAATTGTAAATGTGTCTCGTGGTCGGGAGCGCTGTGTACCAGCCCGTCGGAAAAAATTACGCGGAGATGTACCCTGTATTTGGGATTGGTGGGAAAATAGTCCTGAATGAACATCGAAAAGACGTATCGCTGCTCCGACGGACGCGAAATCCAACCTAAATGTGCGGTCTCGGTTCCTGTGATGTTGCCCTTGTCGTCGAAAATGGTTTTGGTATAGATGTCGTTGTGCAGTTTCTCTTTTGAACTCATCAGCGAAAGGTTGATCCACGAATCGATACCGGGTACCAGTTCGCCGAATAGCTTGAAATCGATGCCGGTGGTATAGGCTTTGGCGTCGTTCTGTCCCGAATATCGAATTTGGACGTTGTCTGTCGTGTAGCTGATAACACGGTCTGCCAGCTTCAAATAGGCTTCTGTGGTGAACTTGAAGGGACGCCCGTAGATGCGAAAATAATGGTCGCCACCTATCACAAGGTGCAGGGAACGCTGGGCCTTGATGTCTTTGTTGAGCCTGACGGAGGAATTGCCTAACTCGTCGGTTTCGATCATACGTAGTTCTTTGTAGAAGGGCGACTGATAGTAGAGTCCCGCCGCCGCACGAAAAGCGAAATCTTTTTCCCAGTAGGGCACAAACGATACGGACGCGCGAGGACTGAGTAGCAGTTCGTTGTTATAGTTCCAGTAGTTGCCCCGCAAGCCTGCTGTGGCGCTCCATCGTCCCGAAGCGTTTTCCCACTTGTAGGTGTCCTGAAAGTAGGCCATGATACGCCACGCTTTCATCTCTTCTTTTGATTTCAGGTTGTTGTAGAGCCGGACGGCGTCTCTACCGGACGGCGTCGAAAAACCGACGGAGTCGCGCCATTCCCATTCGTTGATTTTGTCTCTGAAAATTTCGGTCTGTATGCCGACGCCCCATTTGAAATGACCGGCATTGACTTGCGATTCGCCCGCGTGACCAATCGAAACGACGGTTCCTTTGAGACGGTTGCGTGCGTGCTCGTGGTATTTTCCCGTACCGAATACGACGCCTTCTTCGGGTTCGGCATCTACTGTTTTCTTTCTGTCTCTGAGGATGTATTCTCCCGAAATGTCGTAGGTCTCGCTTTCGTTTGTGTGAAAGACGGATACCGGAAGGCTTAACTTTAACTTTTCTTTCGGCTTGTAATTGAGTGTCAGTGAGCCGAACGCTGTGCGGAAAGCGTCTTTTTCCTGTCCGCTGAAATAGACAATGAATCGACGTCCCATCTGAAATGTCCCGAATGAGGTTTCGCGCGATTGCGGAATGAACCGGTAGTCGTTTTGCGCATAGTTTCCCAAAAAACTGAGTTCCCATTCGGGCGAAAATCGGTAGGTCAGATAGGTTTGGTAGTCGAAGAAAGAGGGATTGTATTCGCCGCCGGTGTCGAGTGTGCCCAAAAGGTAGGCGGATGTTTTGTAGCGGATGCCGTGCATTTGCGTCAACCGCTTGCCGGCGCTGCCGATATAGGCGCTTGCTCCAAGTAAACTCGCGGAGATTGTCGATTCGAATCTTTCGGGGGTTTTGTATTTTATGTCTAATACCGACGACATTTTATCGCCGTATTGGGCGTCGTAGCCTCCCGACGAAAATGAAACCTGCTCGACCATGTCTTGGTTGATAAAACTTAATCCTTCCTGCTGTCCCGCCCGAATCAGCAGCGGTCGATAGACTTCGATGCCGTTTACATATACGATGTTTTCGTCAAAATTCCCTCCGCGAACGTTGTATTGCGAACTCAGTTCGTTGGTGGAGCTGACGCCTGTAAATGTGATGAACAGCGATTCGATACCGCCCGAGGTGTTGGGCATCAACCGGTATTTCAACGGGTCGACTGTCTCCAGTGTGGATAGTTGCCGGTGTTGCGCAATGACTTCGACGGTGGTGATCTCGGTGGCGATTGCCGTTAGCTCGACGGTGATGTTTAATGTTTTCTGTACGGGATAGATGGTGTGTTTGATGGTGCTGTATCCGACGGAAGAGTAGACGATGGTGAGCGAATCTTTTATTTCGGCGGTCAGTTCGTAGTAGCCGTTTTTATTGGTGGATGTTCCGATGGGTGTGTTTTCAAAGGCGACATTTACCAAATCGAGTCCCCTGTTGTTGGCGTCGATGACGTAACCGTAGATGCGGACTTTTGTTTGTGCTTCGAGCGTCTGCACACAATAGGAAAAAAGAAGCAGGAGTAAAATAAAGGCGGTTTGTACGACTATTTTCATTCAACTTTTAGTAAAAAATAATGATTGTCTGTGGTTCTATGAGAGAACGTCGAAAACGAACCTTTATTTTACGAAATGCAAAAATAGCCCGTCTACAACCCGTCTACAGCCCGTCGATAACTCATCAATAATTCATCGACGACTCATTAATAATTCATTCGAAAGTCCTCTGCAAATGAACAATGACCGATCCGAAATAAGCAGAACCGACGGGGATTTTATCGATACGCGGGGGAGGATGCGGTAGCTTTGGGACGTCGGAACGGGGCGTTGCGGGGCAGCGCCCCGCAGAGGGGGTAGCGGAAGACCGCACGGCGGGCTGAAGCGAGGGGGAGACTTCCCCCCCCTAAAAAATATCTCTCGGTAAAGGATTGAGGAGGAGTGTGTCTCCGACGGGCTATAGACAAAAAGACCCCGTAGGAGGTGACGGAAACAATTGACATGGTTTTTTTCATACCTTTGGACTTCTTTGTGAAATCATCCGATTAATAACTCTCAAATTTAAAGACATGAAAAGGTATTGTTTTCTTATTTGCTGTTCAATTTTTATTTGTTTATGGGTAAATGCACAAAACTCCCGAAAATTATCGGGAGCAATCATCGGGACGACAGAATCTTTTGATTATGGTTCGTCGTCCTGTTCGGAAACCGTCAATACGATAGCCAATGCGTTTGACGGAAATTTGGAAACGATTTTTGCCGCCTGCGAACGTTCGGGCGGATGGGCGGGTTTAGACCTCGGCAAAAAACATGTGGTTACGCAAGTGGCCTACTGTCCCCGGCAGGATGAACCAAGCCCGCGTATGCTGCTGGGCGTTTTTGAAGGGGCTAATAATCCCGATTTCGGCGACGCGATACCTTTGTATATGATTACGGAGGCGCCGGCTAAAGGTACGCTTACTCAAAAGGAGGTGAGTTGTTCGAGGGCTTTCCGGTATGTCCGGTATGTCGGCCCCAACGATGTGAAATGTAATCTGGCCGAACTGGAGTTCTACGGCTACGAATCGGAAGGCGACGATTCGCAATTGGAACAGTTGACCAATCTGCCTGTTGTGATCATCCATACGGTGAATGCGGAAGATATTTCGACGGATAAAGAGAGGTATCGAAAAGGGATTATTTCTATTATCTCGGAAAACGGTACGGAGATATTTACCGACAGCCTCGAAATAAAAGGAAGAGGTAACAGCAGTTGGGAATTTCCTAAAAAACCCTATCGGATAAAATTGTACAAGAAGGCGAAACTGCTCGGATTCCCCGCAAATGAAAAAAGCTGGACATTGATTAATAATTACGGCGACAAAACGCTGATGAGAAATTTGCTGGCTTTTGACCTCAGTAGGCGTTTTGAAATGGCTTATACGCCTGCCGGAAGGCCTGTCAACGTGATCCTGAACGGGGAGTACAAGGGCTGCTACCAGTTTTGCGACCATGTGCAGGTGAAAGATAAACGGGTGGAAATTACCGAAATGAAAAAATCGGATACCGGCGGCAGTAAGCTCACCG
Source organism: Prevotellaceae bacterium (assembly GCA_031255055.1). Lineage (GTDB taxonomy): Bacteria > Bacteroidota > Bacteroidia > Bacteroidales > Paludibacteraceae > JAIRTG01. The sequence continues at coordinate 1,425 of JAIRTG010000042.1, read as the reverse complement.
GGGGTTATTTTGTCGAAATAGATGCGTATGCCGAGCATGAAATTTCGTGGTTTCGATCGGAACGGCACGGCATTCCCGTCACCATAAAGTCGCCCGAAGATGACGCCATTGTTGCCGAACAGACACAATATATTACGTCCCATTTCAATTCGTTTGAAAGTGCGACGGATGACGCGAATTACACAGACCCCGATGCCGGTTTCAGAAAATACCTGGATACGGCGACTTTTCTGCGTCATTTTCTAATAAACGAACTGGCCGGAAATACGGATACTTATTGGAGTACGTACATGTATAAGCAACGGGAGGATGACAAATTTTATGTCGGGCCTGTTTGGGATTTTGATATTGCGTTCGACAATGACTTCCGGACGCATCCGGTGAACAATCATCCGGAATTTATCGCTTTGTCGAACGGAAGCTTTGCCAACGGAATGGAACACGTTGTGCGACGATTGTTTTCCGATGAAGCATTGCGAAAAGAATTGTCCGATATTTACACCACTTACAGAAATAGCGGAGCGCTTTCGGAAGAGGCTTTATTGGCAGTGGCTGATAAATATGCCCAAGAGCTGGAAGAATCGCAACAGTTGAATTTCACCCGGTGGAACATCATGAATGAGCGTGTGCACATGAATCACACTGTCTATGGAAGCTATCAGGGAGAAGTGAATCATGTGAAAGAATATCTGTCGGAAAGAATCAAATGGATGGATAAAAAATTGGGCTATGCTCCAAGCGCCACCGGTCGAATCGACGGAGGAAAAATATATTGCTATGACGATAATGCGGTGTTGTACGTACGGGGACTTTCTGAGGAGGCGCTTGTGAAAATATACAACGTGGACGGCCGAATCGTTGCGGACAAACAAGTCTCGAATGATTTCAGCATCGGACTGGAAAAGGGAATGTATATCATCCGTGTGGATGACAAAATGCAGGGAACCAAAACGCTGAAGTCGATAATAAACTAATCGTTTCCTCTCTGCGGGATAACCGGAAGCCGTTTTTGATGATCAAAAACGGCTTTCGTGTTGTTATTCGGGTGTCACGCCCGAAAACGTTGCTTTTCTTCTGCAAAAAACCGCTTTTAGAGAAGTGCACGGCACATTCGGGTCGCCGCTCGACAGCAAAATGGTGTACCGAAACACCCTCGTCGGAACATACAATGAAGAGTATACCGTCCGAACGGCCGACGTACGGAAAATAAAAGCTGTTTTGGCGGTCTTAGCAGAACAAAATTTTTCGAACGAAGTTGACTATTAACTATCCCCGAAAGGAGAGGAAAATGGTGGTCTTCTTTCCCGAAAGAGAAAGAGAAAGAGAAAGAAAATTTAGGGGGGGGGGAAGTCTCCCCCTCGCTTCAGCCGCCTACGGCGTCTTCCGCTACCCCCTCTGCGGGGCGCTGCCCCGCAACGCCCCGAA
>JAIRTG010000185.1 GCA_031255055.1 Prevotellaceae bacterium | reverse complement strand
TGCCGCATAATAAAGCGGATTATGTTTGAAAGAAGAATAATAGCATCACTTAGGAAATGGGCCGACAGTCCACACCGGAAACCACTTGTACTGCGAGGTGCAAGGCAGGTAGGTAAAACCACAGTCATAGAAGAATTTGCCGGAGATTTCGACACGTTTTTGTCGCTGAATCTGGAAAAAAAGGCCGATAAAGCCCTTTTTGAAGCAGCCGACACGCCCGAAGATGTGCTTACCGCAATTTATCTATTGAAAAACAAAGAAAAAAAAGCAGGTCGGACATTACTTTTCATCGACGAGGTGCAAAGTTCCCGGAAAGCAGTCGGCTTATTGCGATACTTCTACGAAGATTTTCCCGAACTATATGTAATTGCGGCAGGTTCGCTACTCGAAACGCTGATTGACGTCCAAATATCCTTTCCTGTCGGCAGGATTGATTATCTGGCATTGCGACCGTGTTCTTTTTCGGAATTTTTGGGAGCAATCGGCGAAAATCAAATCAGGGAAAAGTTACTGAAGTGTGAACTTCCCGAAGCCATTCACAGCCGGGTAATGAAACTTTTCAACGAATTTGTGCTTGTCGGGGGAATGCCCGAAGTTGTTGCCCGATATGCCGAAAATCGGGATATTGTTGCCTTGCGGAGGGTATACGACACGCTTTTGAACGGTTATCAGGACGATGTCGAAAAATATGCAGGCAACAAAACCGAGCGGAATGTATTACGACACATTTTAAAAAACGGTTGGCGTTATGCGGGACAGCGTATCAGGTTTGAATGTTTTGGAGAGTCAAATTACAAATCGCGCGAAGTCGGTGAAGCATTCAGAACATTGGAAAAAGCAATGGTTTTGGAGCTTTGTTTCCCAACCGTTTCGACGGATGTACCTTTGTCGCCCGACTTGAAAAAGTCGCCCAAGCTGCTTTGGCTCGACACGGGAATGGTGAATTATGTGGCAAAAAATCAGTTGAATCTTTTCGGAACGCAGGACATCAGCGAGCATTGGAAAGGAAAAATTGCCGAACACATTGTCGGACAGGAACTGTTATCTCATAACGACTCTGTTTCGGCGCAACGGAATTTATGGGTAAGAGGCGCAAAAAACTCACAGGCCGAAATTGATTTCGTTATTCAAACCGACAGACAGCTCATACCAGTGGAAGTAAAATCGGGTCACAATGCAAAAATCAAGTCGATGCACCTGTTTATGGACGAATCCAAACATGATTTTGCAATCCGTTTTTGGAACAATCCAATGCAAAAAGACACCATAGAGTTGCCGTCGGGCAAAAAATATACGTTACTGAATTTGCCGTTTTACTATGCGGAAATTATAGGCGAAATAATGAAAGACAATAACGTATCATAAAAAGTCAGCTCACTGTCTTACGGGGCGTTGCGGGGCAGAGCCCCGCAGAGGGGGTAGCGGAAGACGCCGTAGGCGGCTGAAGCGAGGGGGAGACTTCCCCCACCTAATTCTCATTCTCTTTCTCTCCTTTCAAGGAAGACGGGGAAAACTCCCCTACCCTTCCTTCTTTTTCGTTATTCGCTTTTGATGACCGCTGCCGGATTTGTATTCGCGGCCCGCCAACTTTGCCACCAAATGCTCAAAACGGCTGTCAACAAGACAAAGAGTCCGGCCAAAACAAACGTCAGCCAATCCGGACCGTTTGAATCGACAAAAACCGACATCCAGCGTAATAAGACGTAGTAAGCAAACGGAACCGCAATCAAAAAGGCAACGAGTAGCCAACGGAGAAAACGAAGGTGTAACATGCTTATAATCTCGACGGAAGTGGCGCCGTTTATTTTCCGAATGGCTATCTCTTTCCGCTTGCGCTTGACGATGAACGCTATAAATACAATCAATCCCAGATTGGAGATAAGCAAACCGAGCGCCGAATATAAATTGACCAAACTTTCGCCGTATAACTCGTTGCGGTATGTCCGGCCGAAAACATCGGACATGAATGTATATTCGACCGGATAGGAGGGATTGATCGCACTCCATACCGAACGAAAGGAAAGGATGCCTTCCTCTATCCTGTCTTCGTCGAAACGAATCATGATGCAGTTCAGAAACAGTTTACGCTGTAGTATGATCAGCGGAAAATTGCTCTCATACATGTTCGTATAAGTGAAGTTGTCGCTCACGCCGCAAATTTGCCCTTTTCCGATGTACCCGAGCGTGTTGTGCGTCAGATAGAGATAGCTGCCGACGGCTTCCTGTGCCGAAGAAAACCCTAAAAATTCAACGGCTTTCCGATTAATCACGTATTCTTCGACATGATCACTCACCATCGTCCGGTCGCTCAAATAATCGAAAAGACGTGTTTCTTCCTCCCGATAAGCGCCTGTTGTCGGCCGGAAATTCGTCCCCGCAATCGGGCGAATGTCGAAAAAAGGTAAAAAATCGTCTCCCGCCACCATTACCGCCAAACGTTTACTGTTGTCTTCACTCTCGCCTTCGCGATGTACGTGTACCGCATCGAGAATCGCATCGCCCGGCAACTGCATACAGGCGGTCACGGACGTGATTTCGGAATGCTTCAAAAGTTCGCTTTTCAGTAGATCGTAGCGGGCTTTTACGCTTTCCGACTGCTCGCCTATGACCAGTATATTGTGTGCGTTCCCTCCTACCTGTGTCTGTCGCACCGTTTTCATCTGACGGCCAATGCCGAATGCCAATATGAGAATAAACATCACGATGCAATACTGCGCCGTCAACATGTATTTTATATTTGAAAATGTGAAACGATCCGGCAACAGATTTTTATCATCCTCATTTGTAAAAAGCGTGGCTGCCATGTCCGAGATGACCGGAATAAGCGATACGGTGACCGTCAATACCAAAAACAAGACGGCAATCAGCATCATTTCCACCCACGAAACAGCCGGGAAATACCAATCGATTTTCTGCACAAAACAGCATATCGCAATGCCCGCAAGCGCGATTGATACAAGTCCGAGAAGAAGCGCCGACAGGCATTCGTCCTTCAACACAGTGGCCGACGAAGCGCCGTGTAAACGCAATAGCCGGTAATAACGCCGGTTGTACGAAAAAATCAAACCGCCATTCAGCCAAAGGTTGAAAAAAACAATTATTACCAGCAAAGCATTCGCACCGATAATCAAATAGACGTAATGAATGTTGCCGTTAGTCTCGTGCTCGCGTAGAAAATGGCTGTGTAGATGAATGTCCGTCAGAGGCATCAGCAGCGGTTGTACCTGCAATCCGCTCTCGGCAGACAACTTGTCGATATTTGCCTGTATTTTTTGCCTCAGGGTTTGAATATCGGTATCCCTATCCGGCAGCAAATAGACGTATGTAAAACGCTCGTCATCCTGCGGAAGATGAAGTAACAAATCAGTATGAAAGTGTGCGTTTTGGGGGAAATCTTCAAACACTCCGCTTACAAACACCTGCTGTTCTTCGAACTGACGCCCCGACAACAGTATCTCCTTACCCATTGCCGGTTCGTCGCCGAAAAGTTGCGCCGCCAGACGCCGACTGATAACTACTTTCGAGGGACTATCGAGTACATCCGCTTTATCGCCTTCAAGCAGGCGAAAGTCAAAGAAGCCGAAAAAGTTCGGACTCACAAAGTAGAAATCATTTATCACCGTTAGCTTATCGCCCGATTTCAACACGCCCGTATTCACCTTCGATAACAAACCAATATCTTCAATTTCGGGAATATCGTCGATCAGCGGATCGTCGGGTTTAAAGCCGTAAACCCTCACATCGACAGCTTCGTCGCCGTATTGAAGCGACAGGCGCACAATCCGGTCGGCATCGGCATGAAAACGATCATATCCGCATTCGTACCTGATATAGGCATACGACAAAATGATGCAGGCAAAAATAATCGATAACCCAAGTAAATTGATAATACGAAGCGATTTATTCTTTTGAAATCTTCTTATGTAATTCATGTGCTATGTTTGTTCCGAAGAAATTTGTAATCTTTTTATATAATTCATCTACTATGTTTGCCATCAAGAAAGAGAAAGATAATTAGGTGGGGGAAGTCTCCCCCTCGCTTCAGCCCGCCGTAGGCGGTCTTCCGCTACCCCCTCTGCGGGGCTCTGCCCCGCAACGCCCCGAAGACAGCTCACTCATTTTTCAGGAATTTCACCGGATTGGCACGTGCCGCCTTCCACGTCATATAGCTCACCGAGACGAGCGTGAGTAAAAGTACCGCCAGTCCTGCCGCGACGAAGACCCACCACGACAGGCTAATCCTGTAAGGAAAATTCTCAAACCATTTTGTCATGGCATACCAGGCGACGGGAACAGCGATCACAAAAGCGATCGCTATCCTCTTCAACGAATCGCGGTTGAGCAGCAGCAATACCTCCCTTTCCGTCGCACCGTTGATTTTCCGCAGCGCAATCTCCTTCTCCTTCCGGCGAATCAGGTAGAGCGACATGGCAAACACACCCATCACCATGATGATGATGGTGAGCAGCGTAAA
>JAIRTG010000171.1 GCA_031255055.1 Prevotellaceae bacterium | reverse complement strand
ATTAGTGATTAGTGATTAGTGATTAGTGATTAGTGATTAGTGATTAGTGATTAGTGATTAGTGATTAGTGATTAGTGATTAGCAAGTTCGCCATGTTTAATCATTAATGATGAATGATTAATGATTAATGATTAATTGTTAATCACTAATCACTAATCACTAATCACTAAACACTAATCACTAATCACTAATCACTATTTAATCACTGTCTTACGGGGCGTTGCGGGGCAGCGCCCCGCAGAGGGGGTAGCGGAAGACCGCCGTAGGCGGGCTGTAGCGAGGGGGAGACTTCCCCCCCCCTAATTCTCTTTCTCTTTCTCTTTCTTTAATCACTAATCATTTGTATACGATATATCAAACGCTGTTAATCGTCTATGCGGATGATATTTGCTCCTAAAGCATTTAGCCTGCCGTCTATGTTTTCGTATCCGCGGTCAATCTGGTTGATGTTGTGAATTGTGCTTGTCCCTTCGGCGCACATTGCCGCAATGAGTAACGCAATACCCGCACGAATGTCGGGCGAACTCATGACCGACGCTCTGAGGTGTAACTGATCGCCAAGACCAATGACGGTAGCCCGATGCGGGTCGCAAAGAATGATTTGTGCACCCATATCAATCAGTTTGTCGACGAAAAATAGACGGCTCTCAAACATTTTCTGATGGATGAGTACGCTTCCGTTTGCTTTGGTGGCGGTTACTAAAAAAACACTTAGTAGATCGGGGGTTAATCCCGGCCAGGGTGCGTCGGCTATGGTCATGATGGAACCGTCGATGAAGGATTCAATCGTGTAGCTGTTTTGTGCCGGAACGAAAATGTCGTCTCCTCTCTTTTCCAGTCTGATTCCCAATCGACGGAAACTGTCGGGAATGATGCCGAGTTCGTCGTAGGCGGTGTTTTTGATGGTGATTTCGGAGGAGGTCATGGCGGCCATTCCGATGAAACTTCCTACTTCGATCATATCGGGTAGCAGCCGGTGGGAACAGCCTCTCAATTCGTTGACGCCGTTGATCACGAGTAGATTGGAGCCTATGCCCGAAATGTCGGCGCCCATTGCGTTGAGCATTTTACATAACTGTTGGATATATGGCTCGCAGGCGGCGTTGTAGATCGTTGTGGTTCCTTCGGCCAGAACGGATGTCATCACGATGTTGGCGGTTCCCGTCACGGAGGCTTCGTCCAGCAGGATGTAGCAGCCTTGCAGTTTCTTTGCGCTTATTTTGTATAGCTTGTCGTCGGGATCGTATATAAAGTCGGCGCCTAATTTCCGAATCCCTAAAAAATGGGTGTCGAGCCTTCGACGACCTATTTTATCGCCGCCCGGCTTGGGTATGACGGCTTGGCCGAAACGGGCGATAAGGGGTCCGACAAGCATGACGGAACCTCTGAGGGAGGCGCTCGTTTTGTAAAAATCGGCGGTTTGCAGATAGTTCGGATCGATGTTTTCGGCTTTGAATGAGTAGGTGTTGGGGGCTTCTTTTGTCACTTCCACGTGCATGGCGCAAAGTAGCGTGAGGAGATTGTTTATGTCTAAAATGTCGGGAATGTTGCTGATGGTGACTTTTTCTTTTGTGAGCAGTGTTGCGCAAATCACTTGTAGCGCTTCGTTTTTTGCTCCTTGCGGAAGGAGGTCGCCCGATAGTTTGCATCCGCCTTTGATGTTGAATGACGCCATTTTGATCGATTGCGTTAAAATGAAATGAGAGTTAATCCTTTTTTGGGTAATCGGGCTTAACTCTCATTTCGGTTGTTTTTGAATACTATTTTTTCTTTTTGTTTTTCTTGTTGTGCAGAATGTCTTTTGATTCCAAGAGTTTGAAAATGTCTTCCGAGACGTCTATTTTTCCGTTTGAGAGTTCACGGAGGTCTTCGAATATTTTTTTGTTGTCGACTACTTCTTTGTTCCACGTAAGGAAACATTTTTTCATCTGATTGGCAACCAGTCGAATTAACTCGTCTCGTTGTTCGCCGTCGGGATAATCGCCTATTTTGTCGATCATCTGTTCCAACGTGCGTCCGTAGTGCATATAGTGGATGCGGGAGTTTTTGTACGGAATCGGATCGGGGTTTGAATACAGGTTTTCTTTTTTTACGATTTCGTATGGGTAATCGATGTCCAGTTGAAAGTCGGACATGATGGCCACATGATCCCACAGTTTGTAGTTGAAGTTGTTGACGTCTCTCAGATAGGGAAACATGTTTCCCATAATGTCTACAATTGCGTATACGCAGCGGGTGCGCTTTTCTTTGTTTTTGATGGTCAGGGCATATTCGATCATCTGTTGAATGTTTCTTCCGTATTCAGGCATTTTCAGTTTCCCTTCCAGGGTGATATATTCCATTTTGAGTTGTTTTATTATTTTGTGCGCTTGTTTGTTCAGTGCGCTTCTTTTATCAAGTAGATCAGGGTGGGGTAGTGGTCGCTGTAGCCGTCGAGCCAAACTCCTCTTGAATGTGTTCTTTTGGGTGTACCTTTGTCTTGTCCTTCCTGGTTTGTCAGGAAGGGGCGGTTGAACACTTCGGCTTTCCAGAATTTCAGCGCCGTTCTTTCTGCGTTTACCAGTGGTGCGGAAATGATTATCTGATCGAACAGGTTCCATTGTCCCTGATAGGCCAACGAGCCGATACCTTTGTCGTGGGTTGCCCACAGTGTGTTGTAGAGGTCGGTTCCTGTTACGTCGGCGGCGTTCTTTTTTGCGCCCAACGTTTCGGCAACGCTGACATTGGAGGGGTCGTCGTTCAGGTCGCCCATGATGATGATTTTTGCATGGGGATCTGTTTTTTGAAGCGAATCGACGATTGATTTGGTTACGCGGGCGGCTGCCATACGGCTCGGTCGCGATGCGACTTCTCCGCCGTAACGGGACGGCCAGTGATTGACGATGACGTGTATTTTTTCGTTTTGGAGGTATCCGCTGACCAGCAGTTGGTCTCTGGTCTGAAAATTCGGATTTTCTTCCATGTGATAGGGATGCGCTTTTGTGTTTGATACGACGAACAGTCGGGGATTGTATAGCAAGGCTACATCAATTCCTCTTCGGTCGGGACTGTCGTAATGCACGATTTCATAAGAACGATCGGCGATGTCGGGCTGTTTTACCAGATCTTCCAACACAGCCCTGTTTTCAACTTCCGAGACTCCGATGATGGCGGCGCCTATGGGCGAATGGTCGAGTCCGATCCGGGAAATTGCATAGGACATTCTTTTTAGTTTGGATTTGTATTTGTGTGTGTTCCATTTGTTGGCGCCGTTTGGCGTATATTCGGTGTCGTTGGTGTTGGGTGAGTCGATGGTGTCGAACAGGTTTTCCAAGTTGTAGAAGGCGACACAACTTAACTCTACGTTTACTATGTTTGTTTTTTTAGTTGAATCGGGAAACGCCGACTTTGAACCGCACCTGACGGAAAAAAGGCCGATTAGAACAATCAGGCCTGTAAATAAAATTTTATTTTTCATGATTATCTTTTTAAATATCAGTCGCAAAAGTCTAAAAAAAAAGCGGAATAAAAAAATGCTGTTCTATAATTAAAGATTATTTAAATTCGGTGTCCATTTTCCGAGATGTTCGGAAAAACGGTTGTTTTCTTGTGTTGTAAATTCTTCGTAGTCGGGAATCCGGCTGTCGATGATGTATCTTGAATTATTTTTGTCTGTCCGGCAGAAATAATGTTCCAGTCCGTTGCTGATGAGAAAACAATCTACGTTTAGTTTTGAATTGTAAACGGCTACCTGGTCGAAAATGGCCTGATTGATGCGTATTTCGGGTGCTTTAAATTCGATAATCAACTGTGGATTTCCGGTTCTGTTGTATAGAACGGCGTCGCATCTTTTTTTCAGTCCGTTGATTTCGAGTTGCGTTTCTATTGCGAGCAGGGCGGCAGGGTAGTTTTTTTGAAGAATAAGAAACCGGATGAAATGCTGCCTTACCCATTCTTCGGGAGTCAGTCGGACATAGCGCTTGCGCTGCGAATCAAAAATGAAAACCTTACCCTGTGTCTTTCTGAGTGTAAAGTCGTATGCCGGAAGATTAAGTTGCAACATTTTTTGTACTTTTGCGGCGATAAAAATTTTACGAAAGTACGAAAAATATACATTCGGCGATAGAATGAAGACAAAAAAAGAAATAGTGGAGAATTGGCTGCCCCGATATACGAAGCGTCCGCTGGAAGATTTTACCCCATATATTTTACTGACAAATTTCAGCAATTATGTCGAATTGTTTGCCGAGTGGTTCGATGTGCCTGTTGTCGGCCGAGACGGCAACATGATCAATGCGTCGGCAAACGGCATCACGATTATCAATTTCGGCATGGGAAGCCCGAATGCGGCAATCATCATGGACATACTTTCGGCAGTACATCCGAGCGCCGTGCTATTTTTGGGAAAATGCGGCGGCCTGCGCGAAAAAAACAGCGTCGGCGATTATATTCTTCCGAGTGCGGCGATTCGCGGCGAAGGAACGTCCAACGACTATTTCCCGCTCGAAATACCGGCTTTACCGGCATTCAACCTCCAACGTTCGGTTTCGTCGAATATCCGCGATTTCGGAAAAGATTATTGGACGGGAACGGTTTATACAACCAACCGCCGGGTGTGGGAACACGATGAAAAATTTAAGGAATACCTTCGCTCAACACGTGCAATGGCTGTCGATATGGAAACAGCAACGCTTTTTTCCGCCGGATTTTATAATTCAATACCAACAGGCGCACTGTTGCTGATTTCGGACATGCCGATGAAAGAAGACGGAGTCAAAACAATTGAAAGCGACAGAATCGTTACCGCTCGATTTGTGGAAGAGCATCTGCAAATCGGTGTAAAATCACTTTCGTCGCTCATCAACAACAGCCGCACAATAAAACATCTACGATTCGATTAATCTCTGAATAAATGGCAAAACAAGCTGTAACGTACAACTCGGTACTAAGTGATATACGGAAAAAGACGTACCTCCCCGTCTATTTCTTAATGGGTGAAGAACCGTATTATATTGATGTTATTTCGGACTACATGCAGGAAAATATCTTGGATGAAGCCAGTCGCGAGTTCGACCAAACGATACTGTACGGAAAAGATACCGATATGTCCGCCATTATCAATGCGGCCAAGCGCTATCCGATGATGGCGTCCCACCGGTTGGTACTCATTAAAGAAGCGCAGCAGATAGGCGCGTGGGACGATTTGAACTATTATCTGCAAAAACCATTGCGATCGACCCTGTTGGTATTTTGTTACAAATACGGCACACCCGACAAGCGAAAAGCATGGTTGAAAGAAATCGGCAAAATAGGCGTAGTGTTCGAGTCGCCGAAAATCAGAGATTATGAAATTCCCGCATGGATAAAGTCTTACGCGAAAAGCAAAAGTATAGCGATTGACGAAAAAGCTATCGCCATGCTGACAGAATTTTTGGGTACCGATTTGAGTAAAATCGCCAATGAACTAGATAAATTGCTCATCACGAAACCGAAACAGCAGGCGAGCATCACCCCCGAATTGGTCGAGAAAAATATCGGAATCAGTAAAGATTACAACGTATTTGAACTGCAATCGGCGCTGATTAACCGCGATGTTTTAAGAGCGAATCGGATTGTCCGCTATTTTGCCGATAATAAAAAAGCGAATCCTTTCGTATTGGTACTTTCGCAATTGTTTAATTTTTTCAGCAATCTGATGCTGTTTCATTACATGCCGGATAAAAGCGGTGCATTTGTTGCTTCGGAGTTGCGAATCAATCCCTACTTTGTGCGCGATTATCAGAAAGCGGCTCAGTCGTTCAATGCCTGGAAAACGATGAACATCATCGGTTACATCCGTGAGACCGACGCCCGCAGCAAAGGCGTCGACAACCCGACTGTCGATGAGGGCGATTTGCTAAAAGAATTGGTTTACAAAATACTGCATTGAAAATGAGACTTTCGGGAGACAGGATTAAAACATAAACAGGCGTCTTTCTTCCGGAAACAGAAAGAGAAAGAGAATTAGGGGGGGGGAAGTCTCCCCCTCGCTTCAGCCCGCCTTCGGCGGTCTTCCGCTACCCCCTCAGCGGGGCGCTGCCCCGCAACGCCCCGAAAGACAGTGATTAAATAGTGATTAGTGATTAGTGATTAGTGATTAGTGATTAGTGATTAGTGATTAGTGATTAATTGTTAATTGTTAAACATAGCGAACTTGCTAATCACTAATCGTTAATCACTAATCACTAAACACTCTTCATTCTTCATTAATTATAGGTAGGTCGTTTCAAACGACAGTCCATATACCCCTCGTTGAAAACGAGGGGCAGGGTGCGCATTGCGGGGCATTATGCCCGGTGGCATAGCCGCAACTCGTGTCGTTGTTATTGCATCCGACGCTCATGTTTACGCCTCCGACGCTCATGTTTACGCCTCCGACGCTCATGTTTACGCATCCGAAGCTCAAGTCTACGCATCCGAAGCTCAAGTCTACGCATCCGAAGCTCATGTCTACGCATCCGAAGCTCATGTCTACGCATCCGAAGCTCATGTCTACGCATCCGAAGCTCAAGTCTACGCATCCGAAGCTCAAGTCTACGCATCCGAAGCTCATGTCTACGCATCCGAAGCTCATGTTTACGATAACATGCCCTCATGTGATTACCTCCAACCCTCATGTTTATAATAACATGCCCTCATGTTTATGATAACATGCCCTCATGTTTATAATAACATGCCCTCATGTTATTACCTCCGACGCTCATGTTTATAATAACATGCCCTCATGT
>JAIRTG010000234.1 GCA_031255055.1 Prevotellaceae bacterium | reverse complement strand
CCGCACGATTCCTATCGTGCGGTAATATAAAACATTGAAAGCTTGTTTCAAGTCATTATGTAGTACATAATACCACACGATGGAATCGTGCGGTAGCTGGGGGATTAGTGATGAGTGATTAGTGATGAGTGATTAGTGATGAGTGATTAGTGATGAGTGATTAGTGATGAGTGATTTGCAAGTTCGCCATGTTTAATCATTAATCGTTAATCACTAAACACTAATCACTAATCACTGTCTTACGGGGCGTTGCGGGGCAGCGCCCCGCAGAGGGGGTAGCGGAAGACCGCCAACGGCGGGCTGAAGCGAGGGGGAGACTTCCCCCCCCTAATTCTCTTTCTCTTTCTCTTTCTTCAAGGAAGACGCCAACTGCGGCTGAAGCGAGGAGGAGACTTCACCCCACCCTTATAAAGTGCAATTTAAAGTGCACTGTCAATTAAAAATAGCTCACGACGGAAGCTGTGGCGCGGAATGTTCCCTGTACTGCGATGGCGTCAGACCAAACTCTTCTTTAAAATGCTGATTGAAGTATTTGACGGTGCCGTATCCCACCATATAAGCCACTTCGGAAATATTGCACTGTGAATCCGCCAACAGTTGCGCCGCCCGTTTCATGCGGACGGAACGAATAAACGCTACCGGCGACAAGCCGATTACCGACCGAAACTTGCGGGATAATTGGCGGCGACTGATTCCAAGCGCCAAAGATAGCTCGTCGACCGAAAACGCGGAATTGTCGATGCTTTCTTCGACGGCGATTAACGCATTTTTTATCAATTCTTCGTCTATCGACGTTGTCGTGATGCTGCTTGGCGTTATTTCGATCGTTTTGTGGAATAATTTTTTACGCTTTTCCTGCTGCTCAATAAGCATTTCGATACGCGCCTGGAGTACGTCAAAATTAAAGGGTTTGGCGATATAGGAATCGGCTCCGGCCTTGTATGTGCCGATTTTGGCGTCGTCCGACAAGTGAGCGGTCAACAGTATGATCGGAATATGGGACGTTTGAATGTCGTTTTTCAAACAGTGACACATCTCCAACCCGTCCATCAGGGGCATCGCCAGGTCGGAAACAATCAAATCGGGACATTTTTTCAGTGCAATTTTCATTCCCTGTTTCCCGTTGCCGGCTTGCAATATGTCGAATTGTTCTTCAAACTGTTCGGCCAGAAAGTGACGCAATTCCGTATTGTCTTCGACAATCAACACTGTTCTTTTCTCTTGCCGGTCATCCGATTCCGACGCTTCCTGTTGCAACATCGGATGCAAGGTTGCTGCCGTATCGGTGTCGCCGCAGCCCGACGGCTGCAAATCTGTCGGTATGAGTACCGAAAAAACACTGCCTTCTCCGATTTTACTGTCGACTGTGATCCGCCCGTTGTGCAGTTCGATGTATTCTTTCGCTAAGTGCAAACCGATACCCGAACCGGTCTTGTCGATGGCATTTTTTTCACTCTGGTAAAACCGTTCAAAGACCGATTGCAGCTCTTTCTCGGGAATACCCGTACCCGAATCGGCCACATCCAAGCGAATATATTCTCGTCCGCCTCGCTTTTCGAGCCTGACCGTTGTGCCGATAAAACCGTCTTCGGGTGTGTATTTTAAGGCGTTGGAATATAAATTATTCATCACCTTGCGGACTTTGCTTTTGTCGAAACTTAGAAAGCACTGTTTGACGTCGCTTTCGAAAGTAAACGCGATGGATTTATTTTTCGCTAAGTCGTAGAAGGCGAGATGGACATATTTGGCGAATTTCACAAAATCGTCGCAAGTCGGTTTTAGTTTTTCGCCACCCATTTCCAATTTACGAAAATCCAACAATTGGTTAATCAAGCCCAATAAATCTTCCGCATTCCGGTAGATAGCGCTCAGCTTTTGCTTCAGATTTTCATCCGTCAATTTGCGGATGATGATATTCAACGGCGTCATGATCAGGGTTAACGGCGTCCGAAATTCATGTCCGATATTCGTAAAGAAACGAAGTTTGGTTTGTATCAGTTCTTCCGACTTTTCTTTATCCATCCGGATAAGATGCAGTTCGTTACGCAGTTTCAGACGATTCGTATAAAACCGCACTATCGCATAGACGATCAACAGGACAACAAGGATATAGCCGGCGTATGCCCAACTTGTTTCATAAGGCTTCGGTTTTTTGATGATAACCAGCCGTGTAATTTCGTTACTCCACAGATGATTGCTTTCCGTTGTTTTGACAAGAAATGTATATTTACCTTTCCGCAGTTGGTTGTAAACGGCAAAATTGCGACCCGATTCCGGATAAATCCACTGCCCGTCGACGCCCTCCATTTTGTAGGCATACTTCGTTTTTCCCGGATCGGGGTAGTTGAACGACGAAAAATTGATTTCAAGATTTGTTTCGTTGTGCATCAGCACAAACTCCTGCTGTCGACGACGATGTGGTCTATCGGCATCTCTGTGATAAACCGAGTTACCGTTCACTTTTATATCGGAAATAACCGTTTTCGTTTTTTTATCCGGCAGATTCAGCTTGGGAGAAGATCTCAGGATACAAAATCCTTTATTGCCGCCGAAAACCACAGCGCCATCGTGCAGTTGGGCAACGGAATTTCGGTGTAGCGAAGTCGGCACCAAATCATGCTGTATATCATATTGGATCGAACTGCCGATAAGCGGATTAAATTCGAGTACCTGTTTATCGCTCGAAATCCAGATATGCGTTTTATCGACGGCTATAATGTTGAAAACGATCAGGCCGTCGCTATTCGTTTTCTGCGTATAATCCGTAAACGCTTGCTTGGCGACATCGTAGCAGTATATTTGTTTTTCATTTACACAAAACCACACCCGTCCGTCGGCGTCGGCGCTGACACAGGAAGTATGATTTCCGGCTATCGGGCAGCCGTCGGTAGTATAATTTTTCAGCTTCGGTTGATCTCCCTCCGGCACAATCTGCCACAAGCCGTTTCCGGCGGTACTGAGCCATATCGTGCCGCAACTATCCTCCGTCATCCCCGTGATCGTACCGAAATCACAGTCCACCGCTTGCCATCTATTCTGCCGATACCAAAAAAGCAGGTTCGGCGTCGCCACCCACATTCCACCCTTTCGGTCTTCGTGCAGGAACTGCACCACCTTTGCATTTTCGGCAAAAAAAGCCTGCAAGTCGATCGTTTCCAACCGTACCGCTTCACCCTTTGATTTCCGGAAACGGCAGATATGGGGGACATAATCGGTAGCGACCCATATCTCGTCCGAAGCCGAACAATTACAGATCGCGTTTCCCACATCAACACCCGTAAAAACATCCGGTTTCCTCACCCGTCGACTCTCCCGATCATACAGATACATACCAATCCTACCCTGCTTAAGCCACAGTTCGCCGTCTTTATCTTCACAGATCGTTAAGATATTAGGGAGATATCCTGTTTGAGTTTTAATCGCCTCCAAATCACAATTGATAACGGTCGAGCTATTCGGGTTAATCAATATAAGCCCCTGATTAAACGTACCCAGCCAGAGATTTTTATCCCTATCTTTCATAATACTTGAAAACAAACTGGTGATATGATTAATTTTCTCAGCCCTGCTATCAACGAGCGTACCACTCCTACCCTCCGGTTTAAAAACCGATACGCCGGCATAAGACAACGTCCAAAAATAACCGTTATCATCCTGTTCAATATCAAAGAAAATCCCGTGATCATTTTTTCTATTATCCCGAAACTTTATCTGTTCATACATATCCTCCCCTTGCCTGTCGGGATAAAACCGGTACAATCCGTCGCCCCACGTACACACCCACAGACAGCCGCCCTTATCCTGGAATATCTTATGCGGATTATTCTTTTCGCCTATACCCGGATAAGGGATAAATCGATCCGTCGCCTTATTCAAACGATACAGCCCCCCGTTCCATATCGTCACCCGTATCGTCCCCCGCCTATCCACATGAATACTGTTCACGTTATTATTCAGGTATTTTTTTTTCAACACCCCATCCAAACCATAAAGGAACAATCCGTCGTCCGCGCATACCCACACATCGTCACCGGCACACAACAACTGATTAATACGGGTATTACCCAACAACGCCCTATCCGGCAACGTCAACCTTTCCGTTTCTTTATCCATAATCAGTACCCCTTTATCCGTTCCGATCCAGATACAATTATTCAACGTATCTTCGGCGAAGCCTCCGGTAATATAATTAGAAGGGAAAGACGGATTCGTTATTTCCGAGCGGAAACTTTTCATTTCGTAGCCATCATAGCGACAAAATCCATCCGTAGTACCCACCCAGACAAATCCCTCCCGATCCTGAAACATCCGATAACCGGTATTTGAAGGCAATTGTTTGGCAACGGGGATTTGGCGGATTGTTATATCGCCTGCATACAGATTAAAAAAAGCGCTTACAGCAGCAAAAACGATCGGGATAAATTTTGTTTTCATGATAAATCAGGTATTTACACCACAAAGATAACTAAAATTTACAGTTGCCTATCAGCGGTCGTCCCCCCTACCAGAGGACTCTCTTGTTTAGTTTACCTTCAAGAAAGAGAAAGAAATTTAGGAGGGAGGGGGGGGAAGTCTCCCCCTCGCTTCAGCCCGCCGTAGGCGGTCTTCCGCTACCCCCTCTGCGGGGCTCCGCCCCGCAACGCCCCGTACACCCTCGCCATTTGAGACCATATAAAAACCAAGAAAGAACACACTTTACCCCGTACACCTATCCGAAAACATTTTCAAACACGAGATTCTCAGAAAATCTATTTCTATTTTCACGCCGCCACCCTTACCGGGTGTGGGTCGCTACCCTTACCGAGTGTGAGTCGCTACCCTTACCAGGTGTGGATCGCTACCCTTACCGGGTGTGAGTCGCTACCCTTACCGGGTGTGAGTCGCCACCCTTACCAGGTGTGGATCGCAATCCTTATTTTACACAAAATCGCTATCCCGTCTTAGATCGGATCTCGATCCTGTCTTGGATCGGATCACGATCCCGCCTTAGATCGGATCTCGATCCCGCCTTAGATCGAGTCTCGATCCTAACCTTGGATCAGATCTCGATCCTAACCTTAGAACCACCGTTGACACACACCTCCTAACCGAGCATCTCCCCCGTACAGAGGTCGAGAGTATTTCCAAGCAGCAGTTACCCCGATAGCACCAGATATGTTAGAAAGAGCCGTTTTTTATCGTTAAAATTTAAGAAACGATGTTTTCTTGTAAAATATCCGAATTTGGCGTACCTTCGTCGGCCTGAAAAATCAAGCAATTATAGCAGCTTATGTCTCAATAGATTTAATCATTAATTAATTATATTTTATGAAATTAAAAATTGGACTCTCCGTTTATTTTCTTCTTTTCGGTTTACTATCCTCTCTCTCCTCACAAACAAGTTCAAATTTTCTAATAAAAGGCATCGTCAATGACTCCGTAGCAACAGAATCAATTCCCTATGCGACCATTTCGATCGTCAAACAAGAATCGCCGACCGTCTATATAAAAAGGATGGCGACAGACGTGAATGGAAAATTCGAACTATCTGTGCCGGAAAAAGGAGATTATTTCATCGTATTCGAGTCCGTTGGTATGCAGACGAAGTATGTATCGGTAGCGCTTGGCGATAAAAAAACGATAGACTTAGGTAGCGTGAACTTAGGTACATCTTCCGAACAATTATCCGAACTGACCGTGACAGCCTCAAAACCGCTAATTTCAATGGATTTGGATAAAATCATATACGATACGGCATCCGATCCTGAAGCCGAAAGTAACAATGTGTTGGAAATGCTGCGAAAAGTACCGATGGTAACGGTTGACGGAGAAGATAAGATTCAGGTAAAAGGCTCAACGAGTTTCAAAATATATCTGGACGGAAAACCGTCGAACATGTTCACAAACAATCCTTCGGAAGTATTGAAAAGTATGCCCGCATCAAGTATAAAAAACATAGAAGTGATCACCGAGCCGGGTGCAAAATACGATGCGGAAGGAGTAGGAGGGATTATAAACATTGTGACCGCCAAAGCGATGATCGGCTATACAGGCAGTGTGCGTACAAGTATAAATTCTTTAGGCGGCTATGGTGGCGGCGGTTATTTTTCCACCAAAATAGGTAAATTCGGACTGACGGCCAATTTGAATTACAATCAAAACAAAACAAACGATACTGATGCACATTCGGAGCGGGAGATATTGGATCCGGTTGCCGCGCAGAAATATCAATATCTTATGAGTAGAAGTAAGTCACCGAAAAGCAATATGGGATTTTCTTACTCGAATATAGAAGCAAGTTATGAAATTGACTCATTAAACTTATTAAGTTTTTCTTTCGGAGGTTACGGAGGGAAACATAAAAATGAAAATGAGAGTTATTCGGAAATGCTGGATTTTAACAAAGATACCGTCGCCGCATACAGAGGAGAAAATTTCAATGAAAGTTCTTGGGCCGGAATGGATTTGAGTTTGGATTATCAGCGATCGTTCAAAAAACCGGATAAATTATTGACATTTTCATATCGTTTAGAGAGTACTCCCGAAAAATCGCAAGCTAAATCATTGCTGTATAATGTAAAAAAATATGCCGAAATGATTGAGCTATTAGGGGCGGACAAACTACTTTCTTCCGTCGGAAAAAGCAACGAGCATACGGTGCAGATCGATTATACGGAACCTTTCAATAAAAAGCACATTGCGGAAGCGGGCTTAAAATATATTTTACGGCAGAACAACAGCGATAACAGTTACAAGATTTTGAACACAGAAACAGGAGACTATGAAGATGATACCGTCAGGCCTGTAAATAATTTTGACCAAACGCAACATATTTTAGGCGTGTACGGAAGTTATACCCTTAAATTAGAAAAGCTAAGTATTCGTGTTGGTGGGCGTTTTGAACATACAAGTTCGGGAATGGAATACAAAAATGACCCTGCAAAAGATTTTTCCACATCGTTTACCAATTTGATTCCTTCGATTGTATTTACGTACAGATTAGGGATGACGTCTAATTTTCGTTTAGGTTACAATCAACGCATTTCACGTCCGGGCATCTGGTATTTGAATCCCTTTGTAGATGATTCAAATCCGAACTACATTTCGTATGGCAATCCCGATTTGGATGCGGAAATAAGCAATTCTTTCAATTTAAGTTACAGTATTTTCACACCGAAATTCAACATGAATGTAAATGCGTTTACTTCATTTACGAATAATTCGATAGAATCGGTAACAAGCCTGAAAGTAGTTGACGAAGGTGAAGACAACGAACGTATTGTCGTCGAGTCAACGTACGACAATATCGGTTACTTCGGTCATGTCGGCGGCAATATCTATTTGAATTGGTCGCCAACAACAAAGATAAGATTGTATGGAAACGGAGGCGTCAACTATTCTCGTTATACCAACAATTCGGACGAGCAAAAAGTGGAAAACAGCGGAACCCGTTTTACGTTTAATGGCGGCGCTCAATTTACACTCCCTTGTGAATTGAAAGTAAATATAGGCGGCGGTTATTACTCGCCTTGGATTATGTTGGAAGGAAAAGGTTCTGCATACTATTTTACAGGTATTTCTCTTGGGCGTGATTTTCTGGATAAAAAATTGAATGTATCTTTGCGTGTAAGTGAGCCATTTAGAGCCCGCAGTATAAGAGAAAGCACCACTTACAAAGAAAATAATTACAGCACATATAATTTTTCATCTTCAATTGCCCGCAGTTATAGTTTGTCTGTTAGCTATCGTTTCGGCGAAATGAAAGAACAAATCAAAAAAGCAAGCCGGACTATTTCTAATGACGACTTGAAAGGCGGCGAAGGACAGGGAGGTAGCGGAGAATAATTATCTGCGAATGAATGTTCAAACAAGCTGTCCGAAAATATTTTCATGAAAAGCTTTGTAGTTCAAAAATGATTATCTACTTTTGCAGTCCGAAAAATAGCACATAAGTTATACTAAATTACATAAGAAAATATTATGATCATAGTCCCTGTAAAAGAAGGTGAAAATATCGAAAGAGCGTTAAAAAAATTCAAGCGTAAATTTGAAAAAACGGGTACGGTTAAGGAATTACGTCGTCGTCAGGCGTTTCACAAACCCTCTGTCGTAAAGCGTGAACAAAGAGTTCATGCTGTATACATTCAAAAAATGCAACTAAGCGAAGAGTAAGAAAGTCGTTAAGGAATTTGTTTTCCTGATTATTTTACTTTATGTTCGTTGCAGAAATATAACAGGGTCCTATGATAAATGAATTTCTGCAATATTTACAGTATGAGAGGAACTATTCTTCTCATACTGTTTTGTCATATAAAAACGATTTATTCCAGTTTTGTGATTTTTTGGACATATCGCCCGCGCAATTTTCTCCTCCGTCAGTTAATTCATCCGACATTCAGAAGTGGGTCTTGCAATTGATGTCGGCAGGAATTTCGGCTCGTTCGCTTTCACGTAAAATATCCGCTTTAAAATCATTCTGGCGGTTTTTGTTGAAAAATAACCGAACAAATCAAAACCCCGTAAAAAATATTGTTCTCCCAAAAACAAAAAAAGCTCTTCCTGCGTTTTTCAAGCAAAGCGAAATGGATGATGTATTAGATGACACGTTTCTTCCGGAAGAGTTTGAAAGAGTCCGCGACCATTTGATAATAAAACTATTTTATGCCACTGGTATTCGGTTGTCAGAGTTGATAAATATTGAAGATAAAGATATTGATGCCCATAAAAAAAGTTTGCGGGTAATCGGGAAGCGGAACAAGGAAAGAATTATCCCCATCAGCGAAGAGTTGCTTGAAAATTTGCAAAATTATATCTCTCTCAGAGAACGTGAAATATCGAAAGAGGATGCAAATCTTTTTTTGAGAAAAAATGGAAAAAAAATGTATCCGATGTTGGTTTATAACATTGTACACAATTCAATGGCTGAAGTCAGCGCTATTCATAAAAAAAGTCCGCATGTGCTAAGACATACGTTCGCTACAGCGATGCTCAATGAAGGGGCAGATATAAATGCTGTAAAAGAGTTACTTGGGCACAGTAGTTTGGCGGCAACACAAGTTTATACACACGTCAGTTTTGACGAATTATATAACATTTATAAACGAGCTCATCCCAGAGCAAATAAACAAGGAGGTAATTATGAAAATAAGGATTCAAGCTATTAATTTTGATGCGACAGAACAGTTGGAAACTTACATTTACAAAAAAGTAGGAAAACTGGAAAAGTTTTTTGACGAAATTTTAAGCGTAGAAGTGTATTTAAAAGTAATAAAGCCGGAAACCGCAGCTAATAAAGAGGCTGAAATTAAAATTGCGATTCCCAATCAAGAGTTTTTTGCCTCGAAAATTTGTGACACTTTTGAAGAAGCAGTAGACTTATCTGTATCTGCACTTGAAAAACAGATCAGAAAGCACAAGGAAAAAACAAGTAGAAAATAAAATATTCTGTAATTTGTTTTGTATTACAAAATAAATTAGTATTTTTGCAAGCCGTTTGAGTAGCGATACTTAAGCGGCGTTTGTACGGTTTAAACTGTTGTAAAAAAGATATTTTGCCTCTTTAGCTTAGTTGGCCAGAGCACGTGATTTGTAATCTCGGAGTCGTTGGTTCGAATCCGACAAGAAGCTCAAAAAGGCTTCAAAGTAAGAGAGATGAAAATGGGGTGGTTTAGAGAAATTACATCGATTTTTAGTCTTGGATTTTGATTTCATGGTTTATATTTGGGCAGTTACCAGAGTGGACAAATGGGGCTGACTGTAACTCAGCTGGCAACGCCTTCGGTGGTTCGAATCCATCACTGCCCACCAAACTCTTTCATCTATCTTTAAGAGGAATTTGATGGCTGTTTTCTTTGAGAAGGTGTGGAGATAATTGCGGAAGTAGCTCAGTTGATAGAGCATTAGCCTTCCAAGCTGAGGGTCGCGGGTTTGAGTCCCGTCTTCCGCTCTGTTGCTGTTGTAGCTCAGGGGTAGAGCACTTCCTTGGTAAGGAAGAGGTCGCGGGTTCAAGTCCCATCAACAGCTCAAGTTCAACATATTTATTACATATTAAATTACTAATTAAAAAACAATCTTTGAGTTATGGCAAAAGAAAAATTTGACAGGTCAAAACCTCACGTAAATGTAGGTACTATCGGTCACGTTGACCACGGTAAAACTACTTTGACTGCCGCTATCACTACAGTTCTTGCTAAAAAGGGACTTTCTGAATTGCGTTCATTCGACTCAATCGACAATGCTCCTGAAGAAAAAGAACGTGGTATCACTATTAATACAGCGCACGTAGAATATCAAACCGCTTCTCGTCACTATGCGCACGTTGACTGTCCTGGCCACGCTGACTATGTGAAGAACATGGTGACTGGTGCCGCACAGATGGACGGTGCTATTATTGTTGTTGCCGCAACAGACGGTCCTATGCCTCAAACACGTGAGCATATTCTTTTGGCCCGTCAGGTAAACGTTCCGCGTATTGTCGTTTTCATGAACAAATGTGATATGGTTGATGATGAAGAAATGTTGGAATTGGTTGAGATGGAAATGCGTGAATTGCTTTCTTTCTATGAGTTTGACGGTGACAATACTCCTGTAATACGTGGCTCTGCACTTGGTGCGTTGAACGGTGTTCCTGAATGGGAGGAAAAAGTGATGGAATTGATGGATGCGGTTGACACATGGATTGAACTTCCTGAACGTGCAATTGATAAACCATTCTTGATGCCTGTTGAAGACGTATTCTCTATCACAGGTCGTGGTACTGTTGCCACAGGTCGTATCGAAACCGGAATCATCAAGACAAGTGAGGAAATTCAAATTATTGGTTTGGGCCAAGCCGGCAAGAAATCAGTCGTTACAGGTGTTGAAATGTTCCGTAAAATTTTGGACGAAGGCCAAGCCGGTGATAACGTAGGTTTATTGCTTCGTGGTATTGATAAAAACGAAATTAAACGTGGTATGGTTATCACTCACCCTGGTAAAGTGACTCCTCATACTAAATTTAAAGCTGCCGTATATATCTTAAAAAAAGAAGAAGGTGGTCGTCACACTCCGTTCCACAACAAATATCGTCCTCAGTTCTACATTCGTACATTGGATGTAACTGGTGAAATTACACTTCCAGAGGGAACAGAAATGGTAATGCCGGGTGATAACTTGGAAATCACAGTTACTTTAATTTATCCTGTAGCTTGTAGCGTAGGTTTGCGTTTTGCTATTCGTGAAGGTGGACGTACAGTAGGTTCAGGTCAGATTACCGAAATTATTGAATAATGCTCTCTTTCCTGAAAAAATAAAACCCCAAAATACCTCCTCTTTAGGGGGTGTAAGGGGAATTATACGGGCGTAGCTCAGTTGGTAGAGCACTGGTCTCCAAAACCAGGTGTCGGGAGTTCGAGTCTCTCTGCCCGTGCCAATCTTATCAAAATAAAGATGAAAATTATTAGCTATTTCAAAGAGTCATATACGGAGTTAGTCCATAAAGTATCTTGGCCTACGCGCTCGGAACTAATGAACAGTGCAGTTATTGTATTGATAGCTTCCATCATACTTTCGCTGCTTATTTGGGTTATGGACTTCGGGTTTGAAAATTTGATGAACTTTATCTACCGTATAATTGCTTAATCTCTAATGTTGGAGGAACAACAAGTGTCTGAGTCAAGTAACATGAAATGGTATGTAATACGTGCCATTAGTGGAAAAGAAAACAAAGTAAGGGAATATATTGAGGCGGAAATGAAAAATCCGGATTTCGCTCAGTATGTTTCGCAAGTGTTGATTCCCACAGAAAAGGTATATCAAGTGCGTAACGGTAGGAAAGTAACGAAAGAGCGTTCTTCTATGCCTGGTTATGTGTTGATAGAGGCAAATCTTATCGGTGAAATTCCTCATATTTTACGCAATACGCCTAATGTGATTGGATTTCTCCAAGAGAAAAACAATCGTCCGATACCGATTCGTCCTTCGGAGATGAACCGGATATTGGGTACGATGGATGAGCGTCAGGCAATGGATGAGGAAATTCTCACTCCTTATTATGTCGGAGATAGTATAAGGGTGGTTTTTGGCCCTTTTACAGGTTTCAGTGGCGTGATAGAAGATGTGAATCCCGATAAGAGAAAACTCAAAGTTATGGTTATGATATTCGGGCGAAAATCCCCGCTTGAATTATCGTTCACTCAAGTAGAGAAGGAGTAAATTAATTCTTGTTACAAATTGATTTTATTCCTCATTTAACAACAAAATAATTGTAAATTATGGCTAAAGAGATTGCTGGACTTATTAAATTACAGATAAAAGGAGGTGCGGCAAATCCATCTCCACCGGTAGGGCCTGCGTTGGGTTCTAAAGGGATTAATATTATGGAGTTTTGCAAACAATTTAATGCCAGAACCCAAGAGAAAGCAGGTAAGGTATTACCTGTGGTTATTACCTATTACACTGATAAATCGTTCGATTTTGTCGTAAAAACGCCGCCGGTTGCTATCCAGTTAATGGAGGCTGCTAAACTAAAAGGCGGATCGGCTGAGCCTAATCGTAAAAAAGTGGCTGAAATTACCTGGGAACAGGTAAAACAAATTGCCGAAGATAAAATGGTCGATTTGAATTGCTTTGAATTGGAATCAGCAATGAAAATGGTTGCAGGAACGGCAAGAAGTATGGGTATAACCATAAAGGGTAATTTTCCAAACAATAATTAATTAACACTTCAATTAAGATGAGTAAACTGACAAAAAATCAAAGGTTGGCTTTAGAAAAAATTGAGGCTGGAAAAACCTACCCTTTAAGTGAAGCAGTTCAGTTGGTAAAGGAAATTACGGTCACCAAATTTGATGCTTCTATTGATATTGATGTACGTTTAGGTGTTGACCCTCGCAAAGCCAATCAAATGGTGCGCGGTGTGGTGTCGTTGCCAAATGGAACCGGTAAACAAATAAGGGTTCTTGCATTATGTACTCCGGACCAAGAGACAGTTGTCAAAGAAGCGGGAGCTGATTACGTTGGTTTGGATGAATATATTGATAAAATAAAAGGCGGTTGGACGGATATTGATGTTATCATTACCATGCCTGCCATTATGGGAAAGTTGGGTGCTTTAGGGCGTGTATTAGGCCCTCGCGGGTTGATGCCGAATCCCAAAAGCGGAACCGTTACCAATGACGTGGCTCAGGCAGTGAAAGAGGTGAAACAAGGAAAGATAGACTTTAAAGTAGATAAATTCGGTATTGTACATACTTCTATCGGTAAAGTATCATTCACGCCTCAGCAAATAGTTGAAAATGCCAAAGAATTTATGGCAACGATTATGAAGCTAAAGCCAACAACCGCTAAAGGTACTTATGTTAAGAGCATTTATCTTTCAAGTACAATGAGTGTGGGTATCAAAGTTGATCCGAAATCAATTGACGAATAAAAAAGAGTTTAGAGTATGAAGAAGGAAGATAAAAGTGCTATTATAGAACAAATAGGGAAGACTCTCAATGAGTACGGACACTTCTATTTGGCTGATACGGCAGACTTAAATGCTGCTGAAACAAGCCAATTGAGGAAGGATTGTTATAAAGCAGATATAAAACTTTTAGTTGTAAAAAACACATTGCTCGAAAAAGCTTTTGATAAATCGGAAGTCGATTTTTCTCAATTGTATAGTGTGTTAAAAGGACAGACATCTCTGATGCTTTGCAATACGGGGAATGCTCCTGCTATACTGATTCAAGAATTCAGCAAAAAAAGCAAGAAGAAAAAACCTGCGTTGAAAGCGGCTTATGTAGAAGAAATCTTTTACATTGGAGAGAACCACTTGGGAGAGCTTGTTAACATTAAAAGTAAAAACGAACTTATTGCTGATATTGTGGCAATGCTGCAATCGCCTGCTAAGAACGTTATCTCAGCACTCCAATCAGGAGGAAATACTATACACGGCGTGTTACAAACATTAGCCGAAAAATAATTTGTGGATAATACGTTATTTCAGTATAATCAATATAGATTTTCAATAAAAAATAAAATAAAAATAAAATCGACTAAAATGGCAGATTTGAAAGTTTTTGCAGAACAATTAGTTAACTTAACAGTTAAAGAAGTAAATGAGTTAGCTCAAATATTGAAAGATGAATATGGTATTGAACCTGCAGCCGCTGCTGTTGCTATAACGGGTCCTGCAGTGGGCGGTGTAGCTGAAGCAGTAGAAGAAAAATCATCTTTTGACGTAGTATTGAAAGCAGCAGGCGCTAATAAATTAGCAATTGTAAAATTAGTAAAAGAACTAACAGGTCTTAGCTTAAAAGAAGCAAAAGATATGGTGGACTCAGCTCCTTCAGCTATCAAAGAAGGTATAGCTAAAGACGAAGCTGATGCCTTGAAAAAGCAGTTGGAAGAAGGCGGAGCTGAAGTTGAACTTAAATAAATATACCTGATTGTCAGGTGTTTGGTTTAGAATCTCTCTAAAAGAGAGATTCTAAGCTTTTTGTTGTCTATATAATTTCTGAGTTCATCGCTAAACAATAACATTCCCAAAAATGTCTTCAACATTCAATAACAAAAGAATAAATTTCGCTTCCATTAAGAATCAGATGGAATACCCTGATTTCTTGGAAGTACAATTAAAATCTTTCTATGGATTTTTCCAAATGGACTCTTCGCCGGAAAAAAGAAAAACAGAAGGATTGTACAAGGTATTCGCAGAAAATTTTCCCATTGCGGATACCCGTAATAACTTTATACTTGAGTTTCTTGATTATTATATTGATCCTCCTCGTTATACAATTGACGAATGTATGGAGCGCGGATTAACGTATAACGCACCGCTCAAAGCAAAACTCAAACTTTATTGTACGGATCCTGATCATGAGGATTTTGAAACGATAGTTCAAGACGTGTATTTAGGACCTATTCCTTACATGACACCCAAAGGTACGTTTGTGATCAATGGAGCCGAACGTGTTATCGTGTCTCAATTGCACCGATCACCCGGCGTTTTTTTTGGGCAAAGTATGCATACCAACGGAACAAAGCTTTATTCGGCGCGTATCATTCCTTTCCGCGGTTCATGGATTGAGTTTGCAACCGACATCAACAATGTGATGTATGCTTACATTGACCGTAAGAAAAAACTTCCGGTAACAACGTTGTTGCGTGCCATCGGGTTTGAAGGCGATAAGGATATTTTAGAGATTTTTAATCTTGCCGAAGAAGTAAAAGTAAATAAAACAAGTTTAAATAAATCAATAGGACGTGTTTTAGCGGCACGTGTATTAAAAACATGGATTGAGGATTTTGTTGATGAAGATACAGGCGAGGTTGTAAGTATTGAACGAAACGAAGTTGTTATTGACCGCGAAACCGTTTTAAATAAGAGTCATATTGACAATATACTTGGAGCTAAAACTGAAACAATTCTGCTTCACAAGTCCGACACGAATCAAAACGATTACGCGATTATTTACAACACGCTTCAAAAAGATCCGAGTAACTCAGAAAAAGAAGCGGTATTGTACATCTATCGCCAGTTGCGTAATGCAGAACCCGCTGATGATTCAACGGCTCGTGAAGTAATAAATAATCTGTTCTTCTCCGAAAAACGTTATGATTTAGGAGATGTAGGACGCTATCGTATCAACAGAAAGTTGAATCTATCAACTGATACGGATACGAAAGTTTTGACAAAAGAAGATATTATTGAGATTATCAAATATCTGATTCAGTTAATCAATTCAAAAGCTGATGTTGATGATATTGACCACTTGAGCAACCGTCGTGTACGTACGGTCGGTGAGCAGTTATACAATCAGTTTGGAGTAGGTTTGGCGCGTATGGCACGCACGATTCGTGAACGTATGAATGTACGCGACAACGAAGTATTTACACCTGTAGATTTGATTAATGCGAAAAGTATTTCATCCGTTATCAATTCATTTTTCGGAACAAATGCGCTTTCGCAATTTATGGATCAGCAAAACCCATTGGCCGAAATCACGCACAAACGTCGTATGTCGGCTTTAGGCCCTGGAGGTTTGTCGCGTGAGCGTGCAGGATTCGAGGTGCGTGACGTTCACTACACACACTATGGACGTTTATGTCCGATTGAAACACCTGAAGGCCCGAATATCGGTTTGATTTCTTCTTTGTGTATTTATGCGAAAATCAATGAGCTTGGATTTATTGCCACTCCTTATCGTAAAGTTGAAAATGCCAGAGTTGATTTGTCCGAAAAAGGAATCGCATACTATACTGCCGAAGAAGAAGAAGATTTGGTAGTAGCACAAGGAAACGCACCACTTAACGATGACGGAACATTTATCCGTCCGAAAGTAAAATCGCGTTTAGAAGCCGACTTTCCTGTAGTTAGCCCGCACAAAGTTAATTTAATGGACGTTGCGCCATCTCAAATTGCTTCTATCGCGGCAGCTTTGATTCCTTTTCTTGAACACGATGATGCAAATCGTGCATTGATGGGATCGAACATGATGCGCCAAGCTGTTCCTTTGTTGTGTTGTGAATCGCCGATTGTGGGAACCGGAATTGAAAGACAATTGATTCGTGATTCACGTACTCAAGTAACGGCGGAAAGTGATGGAGTTGTTGAATATGTAGATGCGACTTGCATAAAAATCCGTTATGACAGAACGGAAGAAGAAGAATTTGTAAGCTTTGACGGAGCGGTAAAAGAATATCAATTACCGAAATTCAAAAAAACGAATCAAAATACAACAGTGGATTTGCGCCCGACTGTGTCAAAAGGCGACAGAGTAACGCCCGGACAAATTTTGACGGAAGGTTATGCTACCGAAAAAGGCGAATTGGCAATCGGTAAAAACTTGAAAGTGGCATTTATGCCTTGGAAAGGGTATAACTTTGAGGATGCGATTGTTATCAATGAGCGCGTTGTGCGCGAGGATGTATTCACATCGATTCACGTAGTAGAACAACTACTTGAAGTACGTGAAACAAAACGCGGTGTCGAAGAATTTACGTCCGATATTCCGAACGTAAGCGAAGAAGCCACCAAAGATTTGGACGAAAACGGAATCATCCGTATTGGTGCGCGTATTGAGCCGGGCGATATTATTATTGGTAAAATTACTCCAAAAGGAGAGTCAGACCCATCTCCCGAAGAAAAACTATTACGTGCAATTTTCGGAGATAAAGCCGGTGATGTAAAAGATGCTTCTTTGAAAGCGACTCCGTCACTTTCAGGAGTTGTAATAGGCAAACGGCTTTTCTCAAAAGCACAGAAAAGTCGTAAGTCAAAAATGGCGGATAAAGCCGTTCTTCCAAAGCTGGACGAAGAATTTGAAATCCAAGCAGCAAGTTTGAAAGAAACGCTGATTGAAAAATTGTTGATCATCATCGAAGATAAAACTTCCGCAGGAGTAAAAGATTTCATGGACGTTGATGTAATATCGCGTAACTGCAAATTTACAGTCGAACGGTTACAGGAAATTGATTATGCGACTGTACAATTATCAAAATGGACAGGCGACGCTCATAAAGACAAATTGATTCGTCAGGTGATTCTGAATTATTTGAGAAAATATAAAGAATTGGATGCGAAGATTAAACGTCAGAAATTTAATATCACTATCGGAGACGAGCTCCCGAACGGAATAGTGCAAATGGCCAAAGTTTATATCGCTAAAAAACGTAGAATTCGTGTAGGTGATAAGATGGCCGGACGTCACGGAAACAAAGGCATTGTTTCTCGTATTGTTCGTCAAGAAGATATGCCGTTCCTTGAAGATGGAACACCTGTTGACATTGTATTGAATCCGCTTGGTGTGCCTTCCCGTATGAACCTCGGACAGATTTTTGAAACTGTGCTCGGTTGGGCGGGAAAAGAATTGAAGGTGAAATTTGCGACTCCTATTTTCGATGGCGCCTCATTGGACGATCTGAACGAGTGGACAGACAAAGCCGGCATACCTCGTTATGGTAAAACATATTTGTACGATGGTGGAACAGGAGAACGTTTTGACCAGCCTGCCACTGTCGGAGTTATCTATATGTTGAAGTTGGGGCACATGGTCGAAGACAAAATGCATGCTCGTTCTATCGGCCCTTATTCACTGATTACACAACAGCCGCTTGGAGGTAAAGCTCAATTCGGAGGTCAGCGTTTCGGAGAAATGGAAGTTTGGGCGCTCGAAGCATTTGGCGCCGCTCACATTTTGCAGGAAATTTTGACTGTGAAATCAGACGATGTAGTAGGACGTGCCCGCACGTATGAAGCAATAGTAAAAGGAAATCCGATGCCGAATCCGGGAATTCCGGAATCGCTTAATGTTTTGTTACATGAGCTTCGTGGATTAGGATTAAGCCTTAACTTGGATTGACAGTTCTTTCAAACCTCATAAAGTAGAGGTTTGTGAGTATGTGTAAATATTTTTTATAAAAACAATTAATCAGCATTTACCAAAATTCCCTTAGGGGATTCGGGGATTGGAGAATTAATAATAATATGGCTTTTAAAAACGATAATAAAACAAAGGCAAGTTTTAATAAAATTTCTATCGGATTAGCATCTCCGGAGGAAATATTAAAAGTGTCGCATGGCGAAGTATTAAAACCCGAAACAATAAACTATCGTACTTATAAACCCGAACGTGATGGTTTATTCTGCGAACGGATTTTCGGTCCGACAAAAGATTATGAATGTCATTGCGGGAAGTACAAACGCATCCGTTACAAAGGAATTGTTTGTGACCGTTGCGGTGTGGAAGTGACCGAGAAAAAAGTACGTCGCGAACGTACGGGACACATCCAATTAGTTGTTCCTGTGGCGCATATCTGGTATTTCCGCTCGTTGCCGAATAAAATCGGATACTTATTGGGGATGCCGACTAAAAAACTGGATTCGATTATATACTATGAAAAATATGTGATTACACAAGCCGGTATTTTAGAAAACGGCGAAGGCGTCTCACAAGGAGAACTTTTATCCGAAGATGAATATTTGAATCTTTTGGATTCCCTTCCACGTGAAAACCAGCAGTTGGAAGACAGCGACCCGAATAAATTCGTCGCAAAAATGGGAGCGGAAGCTATTTATGATTTGCTATCTCGTTTGGATTTGGATGCTTTGTCATACGATTTACGTCATAAAGCAAGTACGGATACATCTCAACAGCGTAAAACCGAAGCCTTGAAGCGCCTTCAAATAGTAGAATCGTTTCGGACTTCAAGAAGCAGGAATAAACCCGAATGGATGATTGTAAAAATCGTTCCTGTTATTCCTCCTGAGTTGCGTCCGCTGGTACCGCTTGACGGAGGTCGTTTTGCAACTTCCGATTTGAATGATTTATATCGTCGTGTAATTATCAGAAACAATCGTTTAAAAAGATTAATTGAAATAAAAGCCCCTGAAGTTATTTTGCGTAACGAAAAACGGATGCTTCAAGAGGCTGTTGACTCATTGTTTGACAATTCGCGTAAATCGAGTGCAGTAAAAACAGAGGCCAATCGTCCGCTTAAATCGCTTTCGGACAGTTTGAAAGGTAAACAAGGACGTTTCCGTCAGAATTTGCTCGGAAAGCGTGTGGATTATTCGGCGCGTTCGGTAATCGTGGTAGGCCCCGAATTGAAAATGCACGAATGTGGGTTGCCTAAAGAAATGGCGGCCGAACTTTACAAGCCGTTCATTATTCGTAAACTTATTGAAAGAGGCATTGTCAAAACGGTAAAATCGGCGAAAAAAGTCATTGACCGAAAAGATCCTGTTATTTGGGACATTTTGGAATATGTGATGAAAGGGCACCCGATACTGTTGAATCGTGCCCCGACGCTTCACCGTTTGGGGATTCAGGCATTTCAGCCGAAAATGATTGAAGGCAAAGCCATTCAGTTGCACCCGCTGTCATGTACCGCGTTCAACGCCGACTTCGACGGTGACCAGATGGCAGTTCACTTGCCTTTAGGAAACGAAGCAGTTTTGGAAGCTCAGATGTTGATGCTGGCTTCTCACAACATATTAAATCCTGCAAATGGCGCTCCCATTACCGTACCATCGCAAGACATGGTGCTTGGTTTGTATTACATCACCAAACCACGAACAGGTGCAAAAGGAGAAGGACTCATATTTTACTCTCCCGAAGAGGTGGAAATCGCTTACAACGAACAAAAAGTAGGCTTGCATGCTTCGATAAAAGTACGTACAAAAGATTTGGACAAAAACAATAAACTTGTAACAAAAATAATCGAGACAACCGTAGGACGTGTATTGTTCAATAAAGTTGTTCCCAGAGAAATGGGTTACATCAACGAATTGCTTTCCAGAAAATCATTGCGCGACATTATCGGAAAGGTAATCGAAGTCTGCGGAGTGGCCAGGACTGCCCAATTTTTGGACGACATTAAAGATTTGGGATACAGCATGGCGTTCAAAGGAGGTTTGTCTTTCAATTTGAATGATGTGATTATTCCTGTCGAAAAAGAAACATTGGTACGCGAAGGTAATGCCGAAGTAGAGGAAATTATGAATAACTATAACATGGGATTCATAACAAACAACGAACGCTACAATCAGATTATTGATAAATGGACACACGTAAATTCGAGATTGTCGGACATTTTGATAAAACAGCTTGCTTTGGACAATCAAGGATTCAACTCCGTATATATGATGTTGGATTCAGGCGCTCGTGGTTCTCGTGAGCAGATTCGGCAATTGTCGGGTATGCGTGGTCTGATGGCAAAACCTCAAAAATCGGGAGCCGAAGGCGGACAGATTATTGAAAACCCGATTTTGTCGAACTTTAAAGAAGGTTTGTCGGTATTGGAATACTTCATTTCAACACACGGCGCTCGTAAAGGTTTGGCAGATACGGCCTTGAAAACCGCTGACGCGGGATATTTGACCCGTCGTCTGGTTGATGTTTCTCAAGATGTAATTATTAATGAAGACGATTGCGGAACATTACGTGGTTTGATGGCAATCGAAGTCAAAAACAACGAAGAAATAATTTCTTCGCTGTACGAACGGATTTTAGGTCGCGTTTCTGTGCACGACATTTATCATCCGAATACAGGAGAATTGATTGTTGCTTCGGGTGAACAGATTGCCGAACCTGCGGCGAAAAAAATAGAAGAATCCCCGATAGAACGTGTCGAAATACGTTCGGTATTGACTTGTGAATCGAAAAAAGGCGTTTGTGCAAAATGCTACGGACGCAATCTTGCAACAGGCAAAATGGTACACATGGGAGAAGCCGTTGGTGTGATTGCCGCGCAATCGATCGGAGAACCCGGAACGCAATTGACACTTCGCACATTCCACGTAGGAGGTATCGCTGCAAACATTGCTTCGGAATCGAGAATCGAACTGAAATACGACGGACGTTTAGAATTTGACGAATTGCGGACTGTTGAAGCAGGCGAAGATACAGGAGCAAATTATTTGGTAGTAGTAAGCCGGTTAGCCGAAATGCGTGTGATTGACACAAACACAGGCATCACATTGGCTACTCAAAACATTCCTTACGGATCCAAACTGTATGTTAAAAACGGTGATGTCGCTAAAAAAGGACATACCATTTGCGAGTGGGATCCTTTCAATGCGGTAATTATCGCGGAAACAGAAGGTAAAATCGAGTTTGAAGACGTAATCGAAAACATTACATACAAAACAGAGGTTGACGATGCTACTGGTTTGCGCGAAAAAATCATCATAGAATCAAAAGACCGGAATAAAGTGCCGAGTGCGCACATTAAAGCAACAGACGGTACCATCTTACGTACATACAACTTGCCTGTGGGCGCTCACTTGGTTTTGGGCGATGGCGATGACATAAAAACAGGACAGATGCTGGTAAAAATACCTCGCGCCGTTGGTAAGGCGGGAGATATCACCGGAGGTCTCCCCCGTGTAACCGAATTGTTTGAAGCCCGTAACCCCTCAAATCCGGCAGTAGTAGCCGAAATTGACGGTGAAATTGCTTTCGGAAAAATCAAGCGCGGTAATCGTGAATTGTCTGTTACGTCAAAATCGGGAGAAGTAAAAAAATACCTGATTCCGTTGGCAAAACAAATTTTGGTACAAGAAAACGACTTTGTACGCGCCGGAACACCGTTATCCGACGGTGCAATTACGCCCGCCGACATTTTAGCAATCAAAGGGCCTACCGCCGTTCAGGATTACATTGTAAATGAAGTACAAGACGTATACCGTCTTCAAGGCGTGAAAATCAACGACAAACATTTTGAAGTAATCGTTCGTCAAATGATGCGTAAAGTTGAGATTATCGAACATGGCGACACCCGCTTCTTGGAAAAACAAGTGGTTGACAAGAACGAATTCATGGAAGAAAACGACCGGATATGGGGCAAAAAGGTAGTTACCGACGCCGGTGATTCGGAAATTTTCAAACCCGGTCAGATCATCACCTCGCGCCGTTTGCGTGACGAAAACAGTATGTTGAAACGTCGTGACTTGCGCGTGGTCGAAACACGCGACTCCATTCCTGCAACATCCAATCAGATATTGCAAGGTATCACACGCGCAGCCCTTCAAACCAACAGTTTCATGTCGGCGGCTTCCTTTCAGGAAACAACCAAAGTGTTGAACGACGCTGCGATAAACGGAAAAATCGACAAACTGGAAGGCTTGAAAGAAAATGTCATCTGCGGTCATCTGATCCCCGCAGGAACAGGACAGCGTGAGTTTGATAAAATACTGGTTTATTCTCGCGAAGAATACGACAAAAAAGTGGACGCACGCAGAAATGTGCTTGATATCGACGTCAGCAGTTCTTTAATATAATGAGAACGATTCTCATCGGAAAACAAAGGCGGATCCACAATTGTGTTCCGCCTTTATTTTTAGTAGAAATAAGCGCCGACACTCCATATCATAATACAGGTATCATTCAAAAACAACACTAAAAAAACAAGATGTTAAAAATAGGATGTCATTTATCCTCATCCAAAGGATACGAAGCGATGGGCAGAAACGCACTAAAAATCGGTGCGAATACGTTCCAGTTTTTCACCCGGAATCCACGTGGTGGAAGCGCCGCCGAGATAAGCCGGAAAGACGCCGACAATCTCAAAAAATTGATGGAAGAGCATAGCTTCGCACCGATACTGGCACATGCTCCATACACCCTAAACCTGTGTTCGGCAAAGCCCGATACGCGCCGTTTCGCCAAAGCGATGATGAAAGACGACTTGTGCCGGATGGAACAGTTGCCCGCATACCTGTACAATTTTCATCCCGGAAGCCACACCGGACAAGGCGTTGATACAGGTATCGAACAGATTGTGGAAGCATTGAACGAAATCATAACCGAAGACCAACAAACAATCGTATTGCTCGAAACAATGGCCGGAAAAGGAAGCGAAATCGGCGGAAGATTCGAAGAATTAAGAGCAATAATCGACGGCGTCGAAAGGCAGGACAAAATAGGCGTATGCTTGGACACCTGTCATATTTTTGACGGCGGATACGACCTTGTCAACGATTTGGACGGGGTTATCGCCGCGTTCGATAACACAATCGGACTCGACAGGTTGAAAACCATCCATCTGAACGACAGCATGAACCCCAAAGGAAGCCATAAAGACCGTCACGCAAAAATAGGCGAAGGAAACATTGGTATCGAAGCATTGAGCCGTATCATCAATCATCCGGCATTGAGAGATCTGCCCTTCTACCTCGAAACACCTAACGAGTTGGACGGCTACGGAAACGAAATAAAATTGATGAAACACCACTACATACCCTCATAGAAATCCCGCGTCTCGATGAACAAGAGAATTCTGCTTTTGGCGATACCCTCCATTATTTCCAACATCACCGTTCCCCTGCTCGGTTTGGTCGACGTCGCCATCACGGGACATCTGGGCGAAACGGCCTATATCGGAGCAATCGCTATCGGGACATTATTTTTCAATATCATCTACTGGAACTTCGGATTTTTGAGGATGGGGACGAGCGGACTGGCCGCTCAAGCGTTCGGCAAACGCGACAAGTATGCACAGATGCGCATATTGACACAAGCCGTGATTGTAGCCCTGACGATTGCCGCCGCAATACTGTTACTGCAATATCCGTTAAAAAAAATCAGTTTTCACTTTTTGAATCCGGCAGTTGAAATAGCAAACTACGCACTGCTTTATGTAAACATTCTGATATGGGGAGCGCCCCCGATGCTATTGCTATACGCTTTCAACGGCTGGTTCATCGGGATGCAAAACGCCCGTTTTCAGATGTACGTAGCCGTTTCGATGAATCTGGCAAACATCCTTTTAAGTTTCCTTTTCGTATATGTTTTCGGCATGAAAATAGAAGGCGTCGCGTGGAGCACCTTAATTGCGCAATACCTCGGACTATGCTTGGCGATCGTTCTTTGGCAGAAAAAATATCGCAGCCACCTCCCTTATCTACAATTCAAAGGAAGTATGCGCCTCAGCCGGATGAAGCGATTCTTTTCGGTCAATCGCGACATTTTTCTGCGAACCCTGTGTCTGGTTGCCGTCACCGCCTTTTTCACCTATGCCGGCACACAACAGGGGGCGGTCACTTTGGCCGTGAACACGCTTTTAATGCAGCTATTCATGCTTTTCTCCTACTTTATGGACGGATTTGCATACGCAGGCGAAGCCCTGGCGGGCAGATACACAGGTGCAGGCAATTTGCCACAATTGAAAAGAGCCGTCAAAGGCCTATTCAAATGGGGCATTGGTCTATCACTATTTTTCACGCTACTGTATGCCGTCGGCGGCACATCCTT
Organism: Prevotellaceae bacterium; assembly: GCA_031255055.1. GTDB lineage: Bacteria > Bacteroidota > Bacteroidia > Bacteroidales > Paludibacteraceae > JAIRTG01. The sequence continues at coordinate 95 of JAIRTG010000234.1, read as the reverse complement.
TCTCCGGTTGCTGACCAACGACCGACAGGTGATCGAAGCATCGGCTCACTACTATTACTGGGCAATGGCGGTACCTTTGGCCGGTTTTGCCGCAT
>JAIRTG010000231.1 GCA_031255055.1 Prevotellaceae bacterium | reverse complement strand
TAGAATACATAGACTATTACAATAACAAGCGGATCAAGCTCGCTTTAAACAACATGAGTCCGGTACAATACCGAACTCATGCTATCTAAAATAATATTAACCCGTCCAAACTTTGGGGTTCACATCAAATGAACCGACGACATTTCTAATAGTTGGTCGAAAAGTTTTTTCTATAAAATCAGCATTGCATCGCCATATACGCCGAATCTGTATTTTTCTTTGATGGCGACATCATAAGCATTCATAATCAAATTGTATGAACCGAATGCGGCGGTAAGCATCAATAATGTGGAGTATGGCAGGTGAAAGTTGGTTACCATCGCATTGGCTACCTTGAACTCGTATGGCGGAAAGATAAATTTGTTTGTCCAGCCTGAAAACGGCTTGATTTTATTTTCTGTTCCGACAACGCTTTCCAATGCTCTCATCACGGTTACGCCTACGCCACATATTTTCCTTCCGTTGTTTTTTGCTTTGTTTACGATTGTTGTTGCTTCTTCGTTAACGGCCATTTGTTCCGAATCCATTTTGTGCTTTGTCAAATCTTCCACATCAATTTCGCGGAAGTTGCCCAAACTCATGTGAGAGGTCACAAAGGCCATGTTCAAGCCTTTGATCTCCATTCTTTTCATCAGTTCTCGACTGAAATGTAAGCCTGCACCGGGCGCCGAAACCGCACCTTCGTTTTTTGCAAATATGGTTTGAAACCTTTCTGCGTCTTCCGGCTCGGCGCGACGTGTGATGTTCCTAGGAAGCGGCGTTTCGCCGAAAGTGTACAAATTTCTTTTGAACGCCTCGTGGTCGCCGTCGTACAAAAAACGCAGGGTCCTGCCACGCGATGTGGTGTTGTCGATTACTTCGGCCACGATTGAATCGTCGTCTCCGAAATACAGTTTGTTCCCGATCCGAATCTTGCGGGCCGGCTCTACCAGTACATCCCAAAGATGGTTATCGCGATTCAATTCGCGCAGTAAAAATACTTCGATCTGGGCGCCTGTTTTTTCTTTGTTTCCAAATAAGCGTGCAGGAAACACTTTTGTATCGTTGAATACAAAAAGGTCGTGCTCTTCAAAAAAGCCTAAAATGTCTTTAAAAACCAAATGCTGCAATTCACCTGTTTTTCTGTCTACGACCATCAGCCGAGATTCGTCTCTGCGATCGGCAGGATATTGCGCTATAAGCTTTTCGGGTAAGTTGAATTTAAACTGAGAAAGTTTCATTTTTATTTTTTCTTTTTGAGTTATATCCGTATAGTGATAAGTGATAACAACAACTTCAAATAGCTGTTTTTTGTTCACCCGCAATATTTTTTTCTGTAAAATTCAGAAATTCTTCTATTTCCATACAGTCTTCCAACCGTATGTTTCCGATTCGTGTCCGCTCTAAACCGACAAGATGTGCACCTGATGCTAACGCTTTTCCGATGTCTCTTGCCAAGGCTCTGATGTATGTTCCTTTGCTACAAACGACTTTTATTTTTAATACCGGATGGGCGTATTCAAGCGCTTCCAGTTTGTCGATTACCAACATTTTGGGCTTCAATTCGACCTCTTGCCCTTCTCTTGCGTAATTGTAGGCCCGCTTTCCTTCTATTTTTACCGCCGAATAGACGGGCGGCACTTGCCATATTTCTCCGACAAATTTTTTCAACGTTTCGTCTATCAGTTCTTTTGTGATGTGTTCTGTGGGATAAACCGCATCTATGGGCAGTTCCAAATCGAACGACGGCGTTGTTTCACCTAATTTCAATTGGGCGATATATTCTTTTGTCTGATGTTGAAAGGAGGCTATTTGTTTGGTTGCTTTTCCTGTGCAGATGATCATTACTCCTGTTGCCAGTGGGTCTAATGTTCCCGCATGTCCGACTTTGAGTTTTTTTATGTTGAGTGACCGGCACAGTTTCCATCGAATTTTGTGTGCAAGGTTAAACGACGTCCATCCCAAAGGTTTGTTGATGTAGAGCACCTCGCCTGCTACAAAATCCATGTCGGAAATATCTTGTATTGTCAATTGATTGTTAATTTAATAGTGCGAATGTAATGGAAACGATTCCGATTAGTGCACAATAAACGGCAAAGTAAATCAGTTTTCCTTTTTTCACCAGATTGATCATAAATTTGCAGGCAATCCATCCTGCGATAAATGCGCCCAGAAATCCGACAATCAGCGGCATAATTCCTATGCTTGTTGCGCCCGGTTCCGAAATCATTTTTATCAAATCCAACAGTGATTCTCCCAAAATGGGAACCAGCACCATCAGGAACGAAAAATGAGCGACATTTTCTTTTTTATTCCCTAAAAGCAGACCGGTGGCTATTGTTGTGCCCGATCGGGAAAGTCCCGGCAACACGGCCACTGCCTGCGACAGGCCGATGATAAAAGCGCTCTTGTATGAAATTTGGTCTTTCTGACGGGGTTTGGCATAGTAGGCAAACGTCAAAAGGCAGGCCGTAAGCAGCAAACAACCGCCGACCAAAAGAATCCCCTGTCCGAAAAGCGCTTCTACATAGTCTTTGAAAAATACGCCGATGATAAATACGGGAATCATCGATATGATTAATTTCATCACGTATGATTTTTCGTCGTTCCATTGTTTTGCCAAAAAAGTACCTCTGAATAGTTGGGCGATTTCTTTCCACAGGACAACAATCGTACTCAGAACCGTTGCTGCATGAACGGTCACAATGAATTGCAGATTGTCGGACGATGAGGTGTTCAAACCAAGAATTTCCTGTCCTAAGATGAGGTGTCCGCTACTGCTCACGGGCAAAAATTCGGTCAGTCCCTGTACGATTCCCAATAGTAAGGCTTCTATCCAATTCATTTTTCGCTTCCTTTTTTGTTTTTGGGTTTATACATTATTGCAAAAATTGTACATCCGAACCCAAAAAAAGCAATAATCGAAGCAACCACAATTCTTCTTGTACTGAAGATGTCGGGGTTGTATTCGGTGATGGTCGGTTCGCCCGTCATCAGCAAAAATCCGATGATGATGACGATAAAGGAAAGCCCTATCAATTTCAGGTTTATCGTACCAATGGTAAATTTTTTTTCTTCTTTAATGTCCATATTTATTGACTAAAATGTTGATTTTTGATTTAAATCTGATTGGTAAATTTATTTTATGAATCATTGTGTACTTATCTATACAAAATACATATCGTTTGTCTTCATTCTGGTGTATCTTCCCACAGCAAAGTAGGAAGAAAACGCCGCCAGCAATATGCCGAACGTCATCACTGTGGCGGCAACATAGAGTGCAGTCACCGGATTTAACGGCAGTTCGGTTATTCCGAAACCGTGCCGTATGTAGTAGATTGAAGCCGCCAGATAGATTAAGGCCAAAACGGCTGCAATGATTCCATTGAAGATGCTCTTTTTGATATAAGGTCTGCGTATAAACCATGACGTGGCTCCTACTAATTTCATCGTATTTATAATAAACCGGTTTGAATAGATGGCCAGACGGATTGTGTTGTTGATCAAAGCTACCGAAATGAACAGCAACAAGCTTGTGAGTACCAAAAGCATAAAGCTTATTTTTTTTATGTTTTCGTTCACCAAATCAACAACGTCTTTCGGGTAGGCTATGCGGTTGATGTGATCAAATGTCTGAATTTTCGCTTCGATTATTCTTGTGCTGTCGGCATTTGCATATTCGACATTTAAATTAATCTCGAACGATGCCAAAAGCGGATTGTAGCCCAAAAAGGCTTCGGGGTCTTCTCCCAATTCTTTGATATGCTCGCTCAAGGCTTCTTCTTTGGATATAAAACGTACCGATTTGGTGAAGGGCGCTTTGTTCAAATAGGCGCTGATGCGCTTAATGTAGGTATCGGGAATCCGGTCGTCGATAATAACCGACAAGGTGATTTTTTCTCTTACGTTGATGCTGATGTCGCGTGCCGTGAATAGCAACAGACAAAGCAAACCTATCAGATAAAGTACAAACGACATGGTGATAATCGCCGTCAGGTGCATGTTCCAAAATCTTTGTTTATATACTTTGTGTGTTTCTTTTGCCATTTTGGGGTAGTAGATGTAGCGCTTTTATTTCAAAGCAGTTGTTTGCTGTTTGTATTTTTTCAGGTACAACAGGCAATATGCAATAATGCTTAGAACCAATAACAAGGAAGAGATAAGCGCAATGATGTTTCCGTTGGAATAGGACGAAGGTGTAAATTTGAACTCTATTTGGTAGTTACCCGCTTTCAGCGGCATTGCCCGCAGCAAATAGTTTGCTCGCACATAGTTTGCTTTTTCGCCGTCGATGTAGACATTCCAGCCTTTGTCGTAATATATTTCGGAAAAAACGGCAAGCTGGTCTGTGTTCGATGAAAAATCATAGACCAAATGATTCGGTTTGTATGCGCTCAAAACGATCGATGCGGCGCTGTCTGCGGTGAGCGACGTCGGAAGCATATCTGCATACATTTTATCAACAACAAGTTCGGTTTTCGTATCGATTTTTCCCGTCATCATCATTTCTTCGTCTGCATTTTCGGCGATATGCAGTTTGTCGACAAACCAGGCATTTCCGTTCGCATAGGGATTTTTCAACGGAGCGGCTTCTTTGTTATAGATAACATATTTCAGATTCAGCATATTCAAAACGCCCAATGTGTCCATCGAAAGCGCAACATCGTTCAGATTGTGAGCCGTGTTGAACTCTGCAAACAATTTGCCTATTTCAGGCTCGATGTGCATGTTTATCATTTCCTGATAACGGCGCAATTTCGCGGCATGGTATCCGCCGATGTTTTTGTGAAAATAGGAAGGAGACGCATCGTTGAAAATATTTACCGTAGCGTCTAAAATTCGGAATTGAGACGTATCTTCCAATATCATTTTATCGACAGGTGTCGCCTGAATAATATTATCTAAGGTCTTATTCTGAAAATTAGCGTCATTCAAATACCGTTTATCCACTGCCGCCAAATCAAACAGCGTCAGAGCGCCCAACAGCACAAACGCCACGTTTTTTTTCAATACCCCCCTGTTGTAAATAATGATACATGCCGCTGACAGCACAATAAACAGCAACGTTCTGAAAGCATCGGAACGAAGCATGGCTTTACGGTCTTGCGGCAATGTTTCTTGCAGGAAAGCATAAGTTCCCGAATACTGTCCGTCGGCCGGCGAGGTGAAGTCTCCCGCAATGGAAGGAAACAACCATACGAGCAATGCGATACCGCCTGTTACGGCAAGACTTATGTAAGTATATTTTTTTAATTTCATTTTGTCGATACTTCCGTAAAAGATTTCTTTCAAGGCCAATATTGCCATCAGCGCTACCCCGAATCCTGTTGCAACCAACGTCATCGAAACCGTCCGGAATTTATTGTACATCGGTACATAATCGATGAAAAAGTCCGTCAGCGGCATAAAATTTCTTCCCCACGAAAGCATCAGCGTAAGCGCAATCACAGGGAGCGTCCACCATAAAATACGCTTGTCGACAACAAAAATCCCCAGCACAAACAGAAAACAGACAATCGCACCGAAATAAACCGGTCCCGAAGTGCCGGGCTGGTCGCCCCAATACAAAGGCAAACGGTTTTCTTTCATAAATTTTTCGTTCACGGCCGGCGTCTGATAGCCTTGAGTCCGCATTTGCGAAAAAAGCGTGTTGAAACCTTCTGCCGTTTTGCTGTCCACGTCCAATGTACCGCCGCTGGCCCCTCCTTTGAAGTTCGGAATCAAAAACGTCATGCTTTCACCGATTCCATAACTCCACTGTGTGATGTAATCTTTATTCAACCCTTGTTGCGAATTTTGTTCATCCATCGTCAAGCCGTTCGACTTTCCGCGCATGGTGTATTGGCTGTATTCATAGGTCGTCAGCAGCGTGGTCGCATTGATGCCCAAAGCAACCACCGCAGCCGCCAAAAGCAGACCTGCCGATTGTAAAAAGGATTTTATCTCGTTGTTCTTTAACCGATAAATAAACTCGACAACACCGAGAAATATAACGATAATCATCGCATAGTAGATAATCTGAATATGGTTAGCCCTTATCATCAGGGCGAGGAAGAAGGCGGTCAGCACAGCCCCCAACATTTTATTCCACCTCAAAGTCATAAAAATACTCCCGATGACGGGAGCCATGTATGCGATGGTTATTGCTTTTGAATTATGTCCGGCGGCGATGATGATCAGATTATACGATGCGAAAGTAAATGCGATGGAGCCGACAATTGCCGGCCATGGTTTGACGCGAAAGCTTAACAGCAAGATATAGAAACCTGTTAGATAGAGCATCAGAAAGAAGACAGGGCGGGGAAATACTTTTTGAATAAGACCCTCTACATAATTCATGATATTGTTTGGCTGTACCATCGAAATCTGGTAGTTTGGCATACCTCCGAACATCGAGTTTGTCCACAAAGTGACGTCGTTATGTGTTTTGTTGTAGTCTAATGTTTCTTTTGCCATGTACGACCAGCTTTCCGTGTCGTGTCCAATCAGATGTTTTCCCTCTAAAACGGGGAGAAAATAACCTACCGACAAAAGAATAAATAGCAGAATGGCCGCAATATGAGGAAGTAGCTTTGAAAATAACCCCTTATTCATGATGTTTATTTTGGAATGGAAAAATGTGCAATATCACAAAAACCGGCACAAAATTACATTATTTTTCATAAATACCATTTCCCCCGTAATTAATAAAAATCAAATGAACGTTTTTTAATCAATATTTTGGTTTTATGACTGTTGCGATAACAATTCTATGTAAAAGACATACGACATACGGTAGAATTGTTTCCGTACGGAGGGGTGAATGACGGTTCTTTAGAAAATAAAAAAGAATTATCTTTGCCGTGCAATCAAGATATGTAAGAATGACTGCCGTCAAATCATCGAATTTTGAATTTTAACGAGCTATAATAAACTAACAGAATAAATGTTACACGAAAAAGATATTCGGAAGATAAGAGCTGATTTTCCTATTTTATCCCAAAAAATATATGACAGAGAGCTAATCTATTTCGACAATGCCGCAACCACTCAAAAACCGGAAATTGTTGTAAAAAAAATAGAAAACGGCTATTTTCGCTACAATGCGAACATCCACCGTGGCGTACACTACTTGAGCCAAATGGCCACCGATGCACACGAAGATGCACGTCAGACAGTTGCAAACTTTATCAAGGCCGACAAAAAAGAAGATATTATTTTCACAAGAGGAACGACGGAAGCAATCAATCTCGTCGCCTTTTCTTTTGGGGAAGCGTTTTGTTGGGCAGGCGACGAAATCGTTCTTTCCGTCATGGAACACCACTCAAACATAGTTCCCTGGCAGATGCTTTGCAAACGAAAAGCAATGAAACTGCGTGTGATTCCGATAGACGAAAACGGAAAATTGTATTTGGATGAATACGAAGCGATGCTCAACGAAAGAACAAAACTCATCGCAATAACCCATGTATCAAACGTACTGGGGACGATCAATCCGGTCGAACAAATCATTGAAATTGCGCATCGGCACGACATTCCGGTCTTGGTCGACGGGGCACAAGCCGTTCCGCATATCGCTGTAGATGTAAAAAAGCTCGACGCCGACTTTTATGTTTTTTCCGGCCATAAAGTATACGGTCCGACAGGAGTCGGCGTATTGTACGGAAAAGAAAAATGGCTCGAGCGAATGCCACCCTATCAGGGCGGCGGCGAAATGATTGCAACCGTCTCCTTCGAAAAAACGACATACAACGAACTGCCTTTCAAATTTGAAGCCGGTACGCCCGATTATATCGGGTCGGTTGCGTTTGCCGAAGCGTTAGAATATGTCGAAAAAATCGGCATCAAATCTATCGCAGATTACGAAAACAGGTTAACCGAATATGCGCTGGAGCGGTTGAAGATTATAAGAAACATACGGATAATCGGCAATACCGGACAAAGAACCAGTGTCCTATCGTTTATGATCGGCGATATTCATCCCTACGACATCGGCATATTGTTGGATAAACTGGGAATCGCCGTCCGCACAGGCCATCACTGCGCACAACCGCTTATGGACTATTTTAATATACCGGGAACCGTCCGCACCTCGTTTGCCTTCTACAATACCAAAGAAGAAATCGATACGTTCGTAGCTGCGCTTCAGAAAGTCGTAGACATGTTGTTGTAGTTGATAGTTATCGTTTACAGTTGCAGCCGACAGCAACCCGCTCTACACGGCGTCCCTTTATCAGCCCTTGACCCCATGTCATTCGGTAAAGGATCAAATAGTTTTTTAGCCCATGTCGTCATCCATCCGGAAAGAGAAAGAGAAAGATAATTAGGGGGGGGGAAGTCTCCCCCTCGCTACAGCCCGCTGCGCGGTCTTCCGCTACCCCCTCTGCGGGGCGCTGCCCCGCAACGCCCCGAAAGACAGTGATTAAATAGTGATTAGTCCCCCTCTATATTTTGTCAAGTGCAAAAAAAAGAATAACTCTCGGCGCAGCCATGCAACTACTATTCATAGCAG
>JAIRTG010000222.1 GCA_031255055.1 Prevotellaceae bacterium | reverse complement strand
TAGAAGGGTCTGAAAATCGGGACGGGGCGTTGCGGGGCAGAGCCCCGCAGAGGGGGTAGCGGAAGACGCCGTAGGCGGCTGAAGCGAGGGGGAGACTTCCCCCCCCCCTGATTGTCTTTATCTTTCTCTTTTTTGAAGGAAGACCGCCAACTGCGGGCTGTATAGCGGGGAGACTTCCCCATCCTACTTATCTTTATCTCTCTCTTGCTTCAAGGAAGACGGCAAAGGGGGAGATGGTGTTTAGTGTTTAGACACATTTCGGATGAGGAAAGTCCGTAGGACGCTATTTTCATAACGGCGGTTACCGACCTGTGGAAATCCTGTTCGCCACAGATGAAACCGCTTGCCGCTAAAAAAGCAGCGCCGGAAGATTTTCATCTCTCCGACGCTGCCACTCAAATGATGATTCACCATAAAGAACGACCTAAAAAAGGTGAATCAATTAACCAATACAGTTCCAAATACAAACCGAATCGGTGTTTTGTTGAACATTTATAGTTTGTTTTATTTTATTTTTATAATGTCACAACCGATTATTCGGTGCGCTCCCATCTCTACCTTACTTCAAAGGCGATTGCGGTCATATCGGCTCGTCACGGAAAGAACAATAAACAAGCAAAGCTTGAAGTCCTTTTCAAAAACGAATACCTCACCGTAAAAAAACAGTTGCGATATAAAAATACGCTCTGAAAAGAACATTCGGCTTTGCCTGCTTTTTCGATCAAACTTGTTCATACAGCTACAAACATACAAATAGCTTACACACGATATCGATGAAACGCAAATGAAATGCAAATGTAATATTAATGCGGAACAAATGCAACAATAGCCTGTACTTTTATACTCTTTATACTAAAAAAATAAATCAACTTCCGGCATTTTCCAGCCTGTCGGTCGCGATTTTTCGACCCTAAATCAAGCCGAGAAGTCCCACCGACGGAGAGACGCCTGTTTATATCGTGCATAACCGGCGTGTGTATCGACAAGTGGGCTAAAATTGATTTTAACGCTTTTTGTGAGCTACTCAACGTTTTTGATACGGCATAAATGGTACTGTTTAGTGGTTTCGCCTGCAATGATACCGCCGATCATTAACCATTTTTTTGTATCAGCCCAATTATTTCCGTTTCTAAATCTGATGATGTGTCATCAGATTTTGATTAAAGGATGGTGTCTTTTAGCATTTTTGTCTCCACCTGAACGTCGACGGCACGTCCGACAAAATGTAAATCAATTGTTGCCAATCTTTTGCTGCTTCTTATAACATGTCATACTTTTGACCTCTCGTTTAACGTGTTGGAAAAGTGTGTTTTGTAACCGGTCAGCGTTAAATGGATTTGATGAAATAATTAAGAAATAAAACAGTATTTTGAAAACAATGATTTTAAATTTAAACTTCAAAAAGATGAAAACTAAACAAACAATTTTATTCGCATTATTATGTTGGTTTTTCCCGGGCGCTTTCGATTTGTCGGCCCAGGTCACTATTGGTGAAAATACGTTGCCCGATAAACAGGCTGTGCTGGATTTACGGTCGGGAAGCGCCGGTAACAAGGGGTTGCTGATGCCGCGCGTACAACTGAAGGCTATGAACGTTACGACGCCTTTTGTAGAACCGCTGACAAAGGGAATGGCGGTGTATCATACCGGCGGAAACGGATTTAAAGAGGGCGTCTTCTCCTGGAACGGTAAAAACTGGGAGCCGGCCGGCGATACGTGGTTTTATATGCCTTCTATCCCAATCGGTACCGCTAATCCGGGTGATGACAAGGAACGGGAAATCGACCTGTATCTGGAATATACAAAGCAATTCGAGGGTAGCGAGGTGAAGAAGAATCCGGCCGCTCCTTCGCTGACGCTGCAAATTCCTCAAAAGGAAAATTTTAACTATTATGTGCTGGGATATGACAAGAATGTTTTTGAAATAATGAGCATTTCGGATGCAGGGAAAATGACTTATAAGGTGAAAGCGGCGCCAACCGATGCCAGCTATATCAATATCGTGTTTGTCAGGAAATAGAAATGCCGTGTCGAACAGATGGAAGTGAGGCGGACAGACGGACTGTCGCGCATTTTTGAGATTTTTACACATTTAAAACCAAACTGATACAAATGATAATAGATAACAATTACAGTATAAAACTGCTGCGTTGCCTTTTTGCTGTGGTATTGCTGTGTTTTGCTTCGGCACCGACGCTGAAGGCGCAGTTACCCGGTGGGGCGAGCGGCAATCTGGAACTCTGGCTCAGATCGGACTACGTGCTGACAGAAACAGGCAAGGAGTTTTCCAACGTTATAGCCTGGCCCGACCGGTCGGTAAAGAGGATGCGTTTTATAAAAAACGGTCTGGACTCGGTGCCGCGAATCAGATACGACGGATTTAATTTTCAACCGGCGGTTAGTTTCGCTACCCGCTCGGCAAATCCGGATGACGGTGACAAGTCCCGGAAACTTGTGAGCGACAAACGGTTCGGACTGAGCCACGATAAAGCTTATCATACCTTCTGGGTCAGCGAAGTGGATTTGGATAACATCGGCGGCTATGCTTCCGTCTTTTCATTCAAACAGGCTAGCCTTGAGAATAACGGATGGAGAAAAAGCGGCGGTATCTGGGTGGAGATAAACGGAAAAGATAATACCGACCTTCACATAACGAATAAGCCTTACGGTTTTGTTACATCCATCAGATATAATGACGGTAAAACAAAGCTAAGGGTTTTTCAAAACGGAATAGAAGCGGAAAATGTGCCCAATTTTATCCGAAAAACAACTATCGACGTCGATAAAGATAAGGCTATCATCGGTAACGCAAGGCTGGACAAGGCCGAGTATTTTTCCGGTAATGTCTATGAAGTTATCGTCATAAGCACTAAGGCGGGAACGGCGCTGCCTCAATCGGAACTTGATAAGGTACATACGTACCTGGCGCTTAAATATGGTTTCCATCAGCCTGCGAATTATGTCAATTCACAGGGACGGGTCATCTGGAACCACTATCAGAATATGGGATATAATAACAATATCTTCGGGCTGATAAACGACCCGGATGGCCATCTGAAAATAAATCAGGCCAAAAGTAGCGATAAAAATTTTATGACGGCGTTTTTCGGCAACCTCGAAATGCTCGAAATGCAGAACAACTCCGATGTGCTGAATGAAGGAGAATATGTCCTGTTCGGCAACAGCTCCTTTGCCGGTTCGCTTTCCGACTACAGGTACGAAGTGGGCGAGGCCCACTTTGCCAACGGTGTGATCAATGACTCCCCCATCAATTATTTGAACGGCATAAAAATGAAAGCCCGGACAAATGTTTACGGCGGCGTAACCCTGAATATCAAGCCGACCCTTGCGTCGACGTATGTGGTTGTCTCCAAAAATCCGACCTTTAGTCCGGCTGTGACCCGCGCCTATAAAGTGGACGAGGGCATTGCTGAAAATGTGTTTCTGGAAGACGGCGACTTCATCGGATTTGTTTTTATGGGTACTGCTCCGGGCGGCGTTCAGCACGGCTTGCGCATGTGGATGAAGGCCGATGCCCCGAATGCTGTCGAAATGACTGCAGGGGGCAAGGTGCTGGAATGGGATGACTATTCAGGCTCAGGCATCGTCTACCGGCAGCAGGCAGAGATGCAGCGACCGGTGTATGACCCCTGCAACCGGTTTATGAATTATCATCCTGCCATCAAATTTTCTTCGGCCAATGAGACATTCATGTACACAAATGACGCCGTCATGACAACGGCCGCCCCGGATCATTATACCATTTTTACGATGCTGAACAATGACTTCGCCCGATCGAATTTTTCTTATCCTATCGGTTTCGGAGGCACAACAATAAATGGAAAGACCCGCTATCCGGCGCTGGGGGTTGTTAAAAATCCGAACGAAGTGATGGGAAGAGGACGCTTTGTCGATGCCGATGGTGTTGGCGTCAACACCGGACAGGATGCCGTTCAAAACGGGAAAAGAATGTTATTCAGTCCGGAAGCAACAACGATTATGTATCACGAGGTGAAAAAGGAGAATTATATCCGGTATGAATTTGACGTCGACGGTGAGACCGTCAGCAAGGACATGCCCGGAAAAGCCGAGATGAAGAACGTGGGCAAAAGCTCCAGAATGAACAGGGGAAGTACGATCGGAAGCGCCTCGCTAAACAACCGCTATATAGACGGCGTTATGAGCGAAATCTTTGCCTATGAAAGAGAATTGAACCAAACGGAAAAGGACGCGATTTATTCTTATCTCGCGTTGAAATATGCGGTGACGCTCAACAGAGACTTGAACGACCCGAACAATAACTTCGACTATTTCCTGTCTGACGGTACGGTCGTTTGGCCAGGAACAAGCAGTCACATTCACAAGGGATTCCACTACAACGTTGCCGCGCTCGTCAGGGACGACATCGCCGCGTTCCAAAACTATCAGGCACGTTCGACCGCCAATCACGGCATTCTCTGGATGGGACTGAACAGCGATAACACCGGCGGCGATAAAAAGGAGAATCTGTTTGAAGCAGACCGTCTCGCCATCACATGGGGCAATAACGGTATCCCGTTTGACGGCGCCGATGACCTGGTTTCGCTTCGGGATAATAAAGACGTCTGCGGAACGATGGATAGCCGGATGCGGCGAGTCTGGCTGATTGATAACCAAATGGGGGATTATTTCGATCCGAACAACCACGCAAAAGGACGCGATTTTAAACCAACTACCGTGACGATTCGCCTGGGCGGAAAATTCTTCCCTTTCAACGGAATCGGCTATCAAATCTATATGCTGGTTGCGGATAAGTCCGAAGACCTGTTCCCCGGATATTATTATGGCGACAGGTATCACGGTGATACGCATAACTGGCGGCAGATCGTCCCGTTGACCTATAACAGCGAACTGCACGAACATGAAGTGAAATATACGCTTGAGCAGAAATATACTTATGTCACCTTCGGGATAAAGGAGATTCCCGGTGTCTGTGCGGAATGTCATTTTACGGGTATCGAAAAGACGCTTCCCTTCACAAAAGCCACCTGGGGGCCAAACGGTTCAAACAATGTAAATATAAGTATTCCGGGCGATGGGTATAACCTGTCTGCAAACGTAAATGTCATGTTTTCGGGCGGAGCAAAGCCATATAACAAAACCTTTCCGAGAGCCTCGTCGCTAAAATCGCTGAACCTTAGGAGAAGGGGCAACAGCACCGGTATAATGACAACAAGAATCAGTCTCAACGAAGCGGCCGCCGCCCACTTCAAAATATTTGAAGTCGATCGCAGTTCAAACCACTTCGACGATGTCGAAATCTGGGGCGACTGTGGCGGCGAATACGGCGACATACTGCTGCCGAAACTGAGCTATGTAAATTCGGAGAAAAACAGTTCATACCGGATTGTCAACGTCAATAAGGTGAAAGCGACCCGGCAAGCGTCGTCCTACACGAATAAAAAAGGACAGGTGCAGGTTGATTTTAAATATCCCGTCAAAACGATTTATGTACGGCACAAGGTGACGGGAAAACCAGGTCCGAACGCCCAAAAGCGTATCGGCATCGGTCCTATTGATTTCAGTTGTCCGGCTCCGCCGCCGGAACCGAACGAAGCAGGCCTGTCGTTCACCAAGAAAGCGCCGCTGAAAAAACTTATCTGCGAAGAAATTGAATATGTCTATACCATTGCAAATACCTATTGTGATACGAAATATGTCAATTTTGAGGATGTATTGCCGGAAGGCATGATGTGGGTTATCGACGGCTTGTCGCTGGGTTCGGAGGCAATTGATGAAAAAGTAACCGTTATCAATAATTATGCAGGGGACAAGCGGCTTGATATTCGCAATATGGTGATTCCGGCAGGCGTCGAGCTGACTTTCAGAGCGACGGCCATTTTCAAAGATGATGTTGAAATCGCCGATGTGAACGGTAAGCTGTTTGGAGAGAAAGCCCGGATTGATTACGATTACATGGTTGAGGGCGTGAATACGCACGGGCAGTTGTTCAGTTGCGACGCCAGCGGAGGAACATCGGTCGACAGGTGTATGACAAAAACGAGGGTGTACCCTGTCAATAATAAGCCTAAAATACTAACGGTAAGCAGTTTTTCGGCAAGCGATGTATGTTATACTCCCGACGGCGAAATCGAGTTTACGTTGAAAGTGAATAATCCGAACCCGACACTGACCGATATGGTGCTGGATATGGATTTCACCGAAGGATTCACGCTGGTGAACAACAAAATAAGCAGTCCGAACGTCGACTTGGGAAATCCTGTGGATGAAGAATCGGAGTATGGTAAAACGCCTTTCAACGGATTGATTTCTTATGAAGGTTTCAGTCTGCCGAGCGGTGAAAGCACCTTTAGCTTCAAAATCAGCATACCAAATAAAAACGCTTTGCCGATTGTCTGTGACGAGAACGGTAATCCGGTACTTAACGAAAAGGGCGAAACCATTCTCGCTCCCCTGGAAGTCGGATTCAATTTTTATTCGGAGGCTGTCGGAGATTGTATGGAAGCCGTCACGGCAAATCTGTCGGGATATAAGGAAATTTCCGGTTGCTCGTCGGATACGAAAACGCATATTATCTCCAATAAGCATGTTACACTGAAAGTCGTTAAATAGTTTTGTGACGTCAACTGTCCGAAACCGGAAATTGATTTTCAGCCTTAGCTTCTAAAAATCTGATTATGTTTAAATGAATAAAGGCGCCTCAATAATGGGGCGCCTTTATTGCGAAATGAAAAAGACAATTGTTCAAAATCACATTCAAATTAAACAAAACGGTTTCAATGGGAAAGATAATCGGCAACACCTTCATGTGTCGGTTTCATTGCTTTTTCTCCTTTGTTCCAATTTGCAGGACATACTTCGCCGTATGCTTCGGTATATTGAAGCGCATCGATCACGCGAAGAATTTCGTTTACGCTGCGTCCGATAGGCATATCGTTCACCACCTGATGACGGACAATGCCTTTTTTGTCGATCAAAAACAAGCCTCTGTATGCTTGCGGAACACCTGTAAACGTTTCGTCGCCGTTTTCATCATATTCTTCGCATCCTGCCAGTACATCGTATGCTTTAGAAATCTGCATATTTTGGTCGACCAGCAACGGATATTTCACGCCGTTGATGCCTCCTTCTTTTCGGGGAGTTTGCAACCATTTCCAGTGTGCATTTTCCGAATCGGTGGACGCGCCGATGACAACCGTGTTGCGAGCTTCAAATTCGGAGAGCTTTTCCTGGAAAGCAAGGATTTCGGTCGGACATACAAATGTGAAATCTGCCGGATAGAAGAATAAAACTACATACTTTTTATCGATAAACTGTTCCAAAGAGTAGTTCTCTACAATTTTTCCTCCGTCGACAACTGCTTTGGTCTTGAATATGGGAGCTTTTCTCCCTACTAATACTGCCATAAAATTCTATTTTTAGTGTTAAACATATTGACGGCAAAATTACATCTAAAGCATCGGGATAGAAACTTTTTATCCATTGAATTTATCTATTCGGGAATTTGATTCGTCGATAACATAAAAAAACCGGTACATCGTTTTGCACCGGTTTTTCCATCAAAAAAAGAGAAGAGATAGGAGACAATGACTATTTATTATATCTTTTCGGTCTTATTTACAAATGATTTTATGGCTCTTGTGGTTCATTCTCAAAATGTAGATTCCCGGATTTACCGGTATCAGGAAACTACCCTGTAAAGCCTGTCCGCTCCAGAGCAACTGGCCTGTCAGGTCAAAGAGGCGTACCGAAATGTTTTTTTTGCTTATCGACAGTTTAATGCCTTCGGCCGTTATCGCGTATGAAAATCCATCTTCTATAGTCGTTACGGTCGATTCTGTTGTGTTTTTTTCCTGATCTTGCATCCGTCCGACAGGCGTTCCGGTGCCTTGTTGCGATTGTGCGTCAACAAACCAAGAAAAGAAAAAAAGAAACGGTATGATGAAAAACGATGATTTCATATTTACGGTGCGTTAACTTGGCCTTATTTTCAAAGCTCCTGTTCCCTACGAGAATAACTGTCAAAGAAGCAGACAAATATATTGAAAAATATCGAATAATCAATTGAAAATTCAAATAATGCGAATCGGGAGAAAAAATAATCGGGAATAAACGCGCCCAACAGCCGGCTTGTAATAGAGAATTAATAAATTAATTGCTTTGACCCGAAGGCTTGAAAGGCTGTCCGAATGGGATTCGACGGTTCTATCGGATTGTGGGGTTCATCTTCCGTTTGCGCAAGTCGTAGTCGGGAGCCGAACGTGACTTGCGAGTTAGCCGCAAGCCGATAGAAGATCGTCGAAGTCGGCGGGTTTTTGTTCTCCTGTTTTCATATTTTTCAGCATCACCTTGTTGCTGTTCATTTCGGTTTCGCCTACGATGCACACAAAAGGAATGTTTTTGCTGTCGGCATAACTCATCTGTTTCTTGATTTTTGCCGGTTCGGGATATATTTCAACATTGACGCCCTTTTTCCGCAGTTCGGTTGCCCATGGCAGGCAATAGCGCAATTCTTTTTCGCCGAAGCCGGCAAACAATACCTGTGTCTGTTCGGCTGACGTCTCGGGATAGAGATTCAACCGGTTCAGTACGTCGTAGATGCGGTCGGCGCCGAAGGAAATGCCGACACCCGAAACATCGGGCATACCAAAAAATCCGGTCAGATTGTCGTAGCGCCCGCCTCCGGTGATGCTTCCGATTTCCACATCCGACGCTTTTACTTCAAAAATAGCTCCGGTGTAATAGTTCAGTCCGCGTGCCAGGGTGAGGTCAAACTCAATTTTTGTCCGAATGTTGACCGATTCGCATAGCGCCAGTACCGTCTCGACTTCCGCTACGCCCTTTTGCCCGATGGCAGATTCGGCGAAAATGCTTTTCAGTTGCCGTAGCTTTTCACTGTTCGTTCCGCTGAGGCGTAGAATGGGTTGCAGCTTCTCGACGGCCGCTGCCGAAATGCCTCTTGAGATGATTTCTTCGTTGACTTTTTCAGGGCCGATTTTATCAATCTTGTCGATGGCCACTGTTATATCCGTTAATTTCTCTGATTCGCCGATGATTTCGGCTATTCCCGACAGGATTTTCCGGTTGTTGATTTTCAGGCAGACATTGATTTTTAGACGGCGATAGACTTCGTCCACAATTTGAATCAATTCCAGTTCGTTCAATAACGAATCGCTTCCGACGACGTCCACGTCGCACTGATAAAATTCGCGATAGCGTCCTTTCTGCGGTCGGTCGGCACGCCAGACGGGTTGTATCTGGTAGCGTCTGAAAGGGAATGTTATCTCGTTTCGATGCTGTACTACAAAACGCGCAAAAGGTACCGTCAAGTCATACCGAAGTCCTTTTTCCGATATTTTGCCGATCAGTCCCACGCTGTTTTTTTGCATCAGTTCCTGTGTGTCGACATGCGACAGGTAGTCGCCCGAATTGAGGATTTTAAACAACAGTTTGTCGCCTTCTTCGCCGTATTTCCCCATCAAGGTGGAAAGATTTTCTACGGCAGGCGTTTCTATCTGCTGAAATCCGTACAGGCGGAACACGTCTTTGATGGTGTTGAAAATATAGTTTCTGCGAGCCATTTCTACCGGCGAAAAATCGCGCGTACCTTTTGGAATACTTGGTTTTTGCATAGTGATAGTGTTCAGGGGAGCGGGTACTCCCAGTTTGTGTTATTGAGTTAATTCTTTTATTATTTTTCCGGTTGCACCGGCATTGTTTTTTACATATTCACCGGCAATCGTTCCTGCTTTACCGGCGTCGGTCAACAGGAGGTCGAAGCAGGTTTTCAGGCTTTCGTAGTCGGTTATCGAAAAAGCTCCGCCTATTTCGATGAGTTCACGGGCTTCGCGGAATTTTTGGAAGTTCCGGCCAAAGACGACGGGAATACCGTAGACGGCGGCTTCGAGCGTATTGTGGATGCCGACGCCAAATCCGCCGCCGATATAGGCAACATCCGCATATTGATAAATGGACGATAGAAAGCCGACGGCGTCAACGACTAAGCGACCGGACAAACAAGCCTGTTCGGGTGTTGCGGTCGAATAGGTGATGAAGTTGTTTTTCAGCAGGGCGGACAGTCCGTCCAGATGCGACCGGTGGATTTCGTGCGGAACAATCACCATTTTCACATCGGGATGTTCGTCCGCATATTGCACCAGCAGTTTCTCGTCCTGCGGCCAGACGCTTCCTGCTACAATCATTTTTTTACCGGCTCGAAAGGCTTCGATCACAGGCAGCTTTTTGGCCTGTTGCCGAATTTCCAGTACGCGGTCGAACCGGGTATCGCCTGCAACGGTCACCTGTTTGATCCGATGCTGTTGCAGTAGTTCGAACGAGGGGGTATCCTGTACAAATATCCGTGTAAATCCCGACAGTAAGTTCAGGTACCATTTTCCGTAAGGTTTGAAGAACAGTTGTCGGGGGCGGAAGATGGCCGAAATGCTGTAGACGGGGATGTTCGACCGGAAGAGCGCCTGAAGGTAGTTCGGCCAAAACTCGTATTTGATAAACACGGCCTGCTTCAGCGGTACTGTTTGTAGAAATTTCCGGGCGTTCTTTTTCGTATCCAACGGCAGATACACAACCACGTCGGCTTTGTCGTAGCGTTTTCGGATTTCATACCCCGAAGGGGAAAAAAACGTCAGCAGGATTTTTATCTCCGGCTTGTTTCTTTTCAGCGCTTCGATGACGGGTCGACCTTGCTCAAATTCGCCCAGCGAAGCCGAATGAAACCAGGTATATTCCCCGTTTTTATTGATTTCGGTATTCAGAACGGCGAAGCTATCGGCCTGTCCGTTTCGGAGTAATCGTGCTTTTGCGTTGAACAGGGTTGCCAACGCGATGAACCGGCCGTAGCAGAGGATAGCGATATTGTATAAAATGTTCATCGACTAAAAGATAAAGTGCGGGCGTAAAGGGGATCGATTGAAGTGAATGAAATTAAAAAAGCGTTCCAAGTTGTTGAAACGCTTTTAAAGGCTTTAGAAAGTGAATCACTTTCTAATACCCAGCTCTTTGATGATTGTGCGGTAGCGGTCGATGTCTTTCGACACAAGGTAGTCCAACAAGCGACGACGTTTCCCTACGAGCATCACAAGAGCGCGTTCTGTGCTATAATCTTTCTTATTTGACTTCAGGTGTTGGGTCAAATGGTTGATACGGTACGAAAATAATGCTATCTGCGCTTCCGGTGAGCCGGTATCAGTATTAGACTTGCCGTATTTACCGAAGATTTCTTGTTTTTTTTCGGGCGTTAAGTACATAATTAAATTTTGTTAGTATAATGATAGAATGAATTTTGAGCCTGCAAAGGTAAAATAATAATTCAAATTATTCAACAAAGGCAGGTTTTATTCAAAAAAATTGAGGGATACGTATGTTCAATGGTTCCATACCAGCATAAGTTGTATTCCTTTTCCGGTAAACCGGTTACTGCTCATTTGTGCGGGCAGCATCACCTTTTCGGGGTTCCAATAGAGCATGGCGTACAGCGAAACATGTTTGAAATCGTGTTGCCAATTCA
>JAIRTG010000201.1 GCA_031255055.1 Prevotellaceae bacterium | reverse complement strand
AAGCGCCGAAACAACCACTATAACGGCTTCGTTCCGACTCTCGACTATCTTTTTTACATTCCGAACGGCTTGGACCGTACCAACCGACGTCCCGCCGAATTTGATTACTTTCATCTGCTGAATAAGTTATAAATAAAACATGTTGTGACATTAAATTGCGCCGTCGCCCCGCTGTCGGACGCTGTGCGAAAGAGCGCTTTTGCTAAAAAAGTTTTGGTTTTCATTGAAAAATACTTACTTTTGCACCCGTTTGATATTTAAAAAGTCGGTCCGGTAGCTCAGTTGGATAGAGCAATAGCCTTCTAAGCTATGGGTCGTGGGTTCGAATCCCGCCCGGATCACACAAAAAAGAAAAGGAGAACGATTGAACCGCTCTCCTTTTTTGTTTCCTACAATCCGAACGCTTTTTTTATCTCTTGTACTTTATCCGTTTTTTCCCACGTAAAAACTTCCGCTTTGATGACCAGTTCTTTTCCGTTCGAGTTTCTGAATACCTTCGTCACTTCTTTTGGAGTACGCCCTACATGGCCGTAAGAAGCCGTTTCTTCATAAATCGGATAGCGCAATTTGAGTCGTTCTTCGATGGCTTTCGGGCGCATGTCGAACAATCGTTCCGTTATCCGCGCAATTTCACCGTCGGACATGTTGACTTTCGCCGTTCCGTAGGTGTTCACATACAGGTTCATCGGCTTCGCGATGCCGATGGCATACGATACTTGTACCAATACTTCGTCGGCAATGCCTGCCGCCACCATGTTTTTTGCAATGTGTCGCGCCGCATACGCCGCCGAACGATCGACTTTCGAGGGGTCTTTACCCGAGAATGCGCCGCCGCCGTGGGCTGCCCGTCCGCCGTAGGTGTCGACCACAATTTTACGTCCTGTCAGGCCGGTGTCTCCGTGAGGCCCGCCGATGACAAATTTTCCGGTGGGGTTGACATGTAAGATGAAATTGCCTTTGAATAGTCCGGCAAATTGCTTGTCTTTCGCCTGTACACGCGGTATCAGGATGTTTTTGACGTCTTCGCGAATGACAATCAGCATTTCTTTATCGGCCTGTTCCTGTGTTTTGTCGGTCGAAGCCTGTACAAAATCATCGTGCTGTGTCGAAACAACAACCGTGTGTACTCTCAAAGGGCGACGGTTGTTGTCGTATTCGATCGTGACCTGTGATTTCGAATCGGGACGGAGATATGTCATATAGATCCCTTCCCGGCGGATGACCGCCAACTCTTTCACCAAAGCGTGTGCTAAATCTAACGCAACAGGCATCAGGTTTTTCGTTTCGTTGCAGGCATAACCGAACATCAGTCCCTGATCGCCGGCGCCCTGGTCCAGCGGATTTTTCTTTACGACGCCGCGGTTGATGTCGCCCGACTGTTCGTGAATGGCCGATAGAATACCGCAGGAATTGCCGTCGAACATGTATTCGCTTTTTGTGTATCCGATACGGTTGATCACGTTACGGGTAACGGCGTGCACATCGACATAAGCGTTTGAATTGACTTCGCCGGCTACAATCACCTGTCCTGTGGTGACAAGGGTTTCGCAAGCCACTTTTGAGTCTTTGTCCAATGCAAGGAAATTGTCCAGAATAGCGTCTGAAATTTGGTCGGCAACCTTGTCGGGATGCCCTTCCGAAACGGATTCGGATGTAAATAGAAATCCCATAGTAATTCAAAATATTATAAAGTTTATTGTGTGAATTAAAACGGGAAAAATTTGGAGGACTATAACGGGAGCAGAAAAACGGAAATACTATTTAGCATTTTTTTCTGTGGTTGCAAGCTGTCCAAATCTTTCCACATTTTTGTATGACAAAAGTAGGATAATTATCTCGGATTGAAAACGGTCGTTAATAATTTTTGTGCAAAATTCATTTTATGCGGTTCATAAAGCGTTCCACGTCCACCACCGCCCGTTTGTGTTCTCCTGTTCCTACGACGTCGCCGGTTTCGTCTGTCACCGTCAGTTTAAAGGTATATTTCCTGCCGTCGTTTTCGACACATTCGGCCGTACAGGTCACTTTCTTTCCGACGGCAGTCGCTTTGAGGTGATCGACGCTGATATGTGTGCCGACGCTGCTTTCGTTTTCGTTCAGGGGAATCATTTGCATGGCCGTGTTTTCCATCAAAAGAATCATGGACGGGGTTGCATATACCGGCAAAAGTCCCGATCCGAAAGATGCTGCCGTATCTTTTTCGGCAACCGTCATTGTTTGTGAAAAGGTTTTGTTCATGTTGTATTTGTTCATGTTGTAAAAAAAATATGTTATAGAGTAGACACCGGTTGAACATCACAGCAACATCGTCATGACGGTCACAAAGATGCTCCAGATACCGATGCCGTTGATGAAAATGAGTTCCGAAAAGCCGTTTAAGCTGTTTTTTATGATCGACCAAATCATCACCGCTACCGTCAATCCGATAATCAAAAGGCCGATAAGGCCGAATACCGGATGTTCTTCATACGTCGCAATGTGAAACAGTACCACCAGCGCCGCCAGCGTGACAAAGACTAAGGCGGCAAACACGTTGTGCAAAATCCTTCTTATGTTATGCTTTACGTTTTCTTTTTTATACGGATAGAGGTTCAGGGGAATAAACGCCAGTACGACAAAATAGAACGAACAATAGTTGATATACTCGATAAATCGGTCATATTCTCCCAAACAGTAGAATTCGGAAAGCAGTACAAAAAAGATGTATGTGAGCGCCGCCGCCGAGAAAAGCAGCCATGAATAGCCCTTCCTGAATTTATCGCCATACATATCTCTGATGCTCAGATAGCTTAACGTCTGTTTAGAGGGGTCGTATTCGATGTGTTTTATTGATTTCCAGAGGGTGTAGGGCAGGATTCCCGCATAGAGAGACCCCGAAATCAAGATCGCCAACTTTATTAAGATCATAATGGAATATACAGTTCAAAAACGCCTCAAAGGTAGAAAATCTTTTCTTTACGGGCGACATCACAGGTGTGAAACCGACAGTTAAAGACGGTTACAAACTCTTTTCATTGACAAACAAAGATCGGGACGGAGGGAGGTTTTTTGTAACTTTACACACGAAAATTAGTAGCTATGAGAACGAACAACACATCGCCTGCTGAGTTAGGCACCGAGAAGATTGGCGTTTTGCTGAAACAGTATGCCGTCCCCGCCATTATCGCGATGACGGCTTCTTCGCTTTACAACATTACCGACAGTATTTTCATCGGACACGGAGTAGGAGAATTGGCGCTTGCGGGGTTAACGATTTCGTTTCCGCTGATGAATCTGGCCGCCGCTTTCGGTTCGTTGGTCGGAGTGGGCGGTGCAACGCTGTTATCCATCCGGATGGGACAAAAAGACTACGACACGGCAAACACCATTTTAGGAAACGTCCTTATTTTGAACCTGATTGTCGGCATAGCCTTTTCGATCGCCACCCTACTCTTCCTCGACCCGATTCTCCGCTTTTTCGGCGCCGGTACAACCGTCCTCCCGTACGCCCGCGAATACATGGAAGTACTGCTTACCGGAAATGTTTTCACCCATCTATACATGGGCTTGAACACCCTGCTCCGTTCGTCGGGCAATCCGGAGAAATCGATGTACGCAACCATTTTCACCGTGATCATCAATGCCGTTTTAAACACCATTTTCATCTTTGTATTCAACTGGGGCATACGCGGCGCAGCGCTCGCCACCATCATGGCACAAGCGATCGTACTCATCCGGCAATTTCGTTTTTTCAACAATAAAAACTATTTCATCCATTTCAAGAAAGGCATCTTTAAGTTGAAAAAGAAAATTGTATCCGACATGCTTTCGATAGGCATGGCTCCATTTCTGCTGAATGCCGCTTCGTGCATCATCGTAATTGTATTAAATCAAGGGTTCATACGTCACGGAGGCGACTTAGCCGTTGCCGCCTACGGGATTGTAAACAGGGTTGCATTTCTGTTTCTTATGATTGTTTTGGGATTCACACAAGGGATGCAGCCCATTGCCGGATACAACTTCGGCGCGAAATACTACACTCGCGTCACGCAAGTATTGAAAAAAACGATTATGTGGGCTACCGTCGTAATGACATCCGGATTCATCCTCATCGAGCTGTTTCCGAACACGGTAGTCTCCATTTTCACCACAAACGAACAATTGATAGCCATGTCGGCGCACGGTCTACGCATTGTTTTTTTATGTTTTCCGCTTGTAGGTTTTCAGGTAGTGACATCCAATTTTTTCCAGAGCATCGGCATGTCGGGAAAGGCCATTTTCATGTCCCTCAGCAGACAGGTATTTTTTCTGCTACCCTGTCTGTTCATCCTACCCCACTATTTTGCGCTGGACGGCATTTGGTACAGCCTGCCCCTTTCGGACGGAATCGCCACCATAACCGCATTTGTGTTACTGCTGTTACAGTTCAAAAAATTCAAGAAAATGAACAGTTAACCATCTCGTACAAAAAATCATTAAAATGAAAAACACTACAATTATCAACATCGGTCGTCAATACGGAAGCGGCGGACGGCTCATTGGAGAGAAACTTGCCGAAAAGCTACAGTTTGCTTTTTACGACAAAGAGCTAATCAACCTCGCCTCGAAAGAGAGCGGACTGGGAAAAGAGTTTTTTGAGCAGGCCGACGAACGAAAATCTTATGGGTTATTCGGCAGTTTTTTAGGATTGCGTTCAAACGTAGTCGGCGGCAATTTTCCGAACAATTGTCTGAGCGGCGAAGAGTTGTTCAGGATACAAAGCGACGTGATAAAAAATTTGGCGGAACAACAACCGTGTATATTTGTAGGTCGGTGTGCCGACTACATTCTCCGAGAAAACCCGCGATGTCTGAACATTTTCGTCACCGCCTCGATGTCCGATCGGATTCGGCGTGTACTCAACAGAAACGAAGCCGAGAAAACGTCCGAAAATGCCGTTATTGATTTGATTGAAAAGGTTGATAAAAAACGTGCGGACTATTATAATTACTTTTCAAACAAGACATGGGGAGCAGCCTCGTCCTACCATCTGTGCATCAATTCGTCATTTCTCGGCGTAGACGATGCGGTGAAGCTAATCGAAAATATCATTCATTAGAGATTAACGATTAATCATAGCGAATCCGCACTAATCACAAAACACTAAAAAAGAGAATTAGGGGGGGGGAAGTCTCCCCCTCGCTACAGCCCGCCGTAGGCGGTCTTCCGCTACCCCCTCAGCGGGGCTCTGCCCCGCAACGCCCCGAAGATAGTGATTAGTGATTAGTGATTAGTGATTAGTCCCCCTCTATATTTTGTCAAGTGCAAAAAAAGGAATAACTTTCGGCGTAGCCATGCAGCAAGACCATTCAGCACTATAGGGATACTCTATTGA
>JAIRTG010000188.1 GCA_031255055.1 Prevotellaceae bacterium | reverse complement strand
CAAATCAACGAACGCTTATCCATCGCAGGTATCGAAGTGATCGAAGCGCGAATCAATTATCTGGCCTACGCCCCCGAAATTGCCGCAGTGATGCTTCGCCGTCAGCAGGCGGATGCAATTATTGCCGCACGCGAAAAAATTGTGGACGGCGCTGTGGGCATGGTGAAAATGGCTATCGACAAGCTGTCGGAAGAAAACGTCATTGAGTTGGATGATGAAAAAAAGGCGGCGATGGTCACCAATCTGATGGTTGTACTTTGCAGCGACGAACCCGCGCAACCTGTTGTTAATTCAGGAACATTGTATCATTAATTCTTATCCGTCCGTTATGAGAAAGTTAAATTTATCCTTATTCTTTTTTGCCATCTCTATGCTGTCCGTTTTCGGGCAGGATATTACAGGGACATGGTACGGAACGTTAAAAGACGTGCAACTGCACCTTGTCTTTCACATCGAACAAACCGAAGACAGCCTTTCGGCCAGGATGGACAGTCCCGATCAGCATGCGTTCGGTATTCCGGTCAACACTGTCAATGTTGAAGATAATCAATTGAAAATGGCGATTCCACTTGCGGGGATACTGTATGAAGGTCAGGTGATAAGCGACAGCGCAATTGAAGGAACCTTTTCGCAAAACGGTATGAAATTTCCGTTAAACCTGTCGAGAGAAGCTGTCGTAGAGGAAAAAAAACGCCCGCAAGAGCCTCACAAACCCTATCCATACCATTCGGAAGATGTTTATTTCAAAAATGAAGCGGCGGGAATTACACTTGCCGGAACGTTCACCTATCCGAAAATAGGCGGGAAATTTCCGGCTGTAGTATTGATAAGCGGCAGCGGCGCACAAAACCGCGACGAAGAAGCGATGGGACATAAACCGTTCCTTGTGCTTTCCGATTATCTTACGAGAAACAATATCGCCGTTCTGCGTTTTGACGACAGGGGTACAGCCTTGTCGACAGGCGATTTTGCCGCCGCCACCACAATGGATTTTGCCGCCGACGCAGCAGCAGCCGTCAACTATCTGCGAACCCGCGTCGAAATCGATAAAACGAAAATCGGCCTGATTGGTCATAGTGAGGGGGGTGTTATCGCGCCGATCATCGCTTCCGACGACAGGGATATTGCTTTCATTGTGCTAATGGCGGGAACAGGGTTGAAAGGAGGCGATGTGCTTTTATCGCAACAGGAACTGATTGGACGCGCTTCGGGTCTTGATGAAAATACGATCGAAAGAACTATAAAAATGCACAGGGAAATATTTGAAATCATTTATAAAAACGATGATGCGGAACAGACCAAAGAGCTGCTACGCACTTTTCTGAAGCAAAACATGACGGATGAAGATTTTTCGACATCTTCCGAAATAACGGATAGAGATTTGATTGTCGAAAAGAATCTCCGACAGTTGACAATGCCGTGGATGCTTCAGTTCATCAAATTCGATCCTAAAACCGTTTTGGAAAAAGTACAATGTCCTGTTTTGGCTATCAACGGAGAAAAAGATTTGCAGGTATCTCCCAAAGAAAATCTGTCGGCAATCGAAGCCGCGTTGAAAAAGGGAGGTAACCCTTCGGTGACCATTGCCGAATTGCCGAACCTGAATCACTTGTTTCAAACGGCCGAAACCGGCACACTAAGCGAATATGTAACAATCGAAGAAACCATTTCTCCCGAAGTCTTAGCGTTGATTGCCGACTGGATAAATCGATCGTTCGGCCCGAAAAAATATTATTGAAAAATGAAACGAGATTTTGAATTTTATGAACGTCAAAGCCGAAAATCATGGTGGTTTTCGGCTTTGATAGCGGCAGTCAACCTCCCATTCATCTACGGGATATTCCGACAGATCATATTGGGAAAGCCATGGGGAACCAAACCTGCGTCCGACACGGAACTGATACTTATCACCGTTTCGATACTTTTGTTTACGGTGGTGATGCTGTTTTCAAAACTGGAAACGATTATCGACGGCGATGGCATCTATTTTCGCTATTTCCCGTTCAATCCGAGATACAAGTTTCTGTCTTGGGAAAGTATCTCAAAAGCGTCTATCCGTCAATATGGGAGCATGGAGTTCGGCGGGGCGGGTATCCGCTTTCAGCCTTGGAAAAACAGTTCTAAAACAGCTACCCGTTGGCTCGGAAATCTGAGATTCAACGGAGCAGGCGTCCATCACGGCTTTAAAGAGAAAGCATATATCGTATCGGGCAAATATGGCCTGCAACTGGAGTTGAGAAATAAGAAAAAGATTCTTATCGGTACACAACGGCCCGATGAGATAGAAGAATTACTGAAAAAAGTCAATGGTTGATTGCTTTTAAAAATATGGCAAAAGAAAATAAAAGTAAAAGTTTTGTTCTCCGCATTGATGAAGACCTGATGGCGGCGATTGAGAAGTGGGCAACCGATGAATTTCGCAGCACAAACGGACAAATATTGTACATTCTCGACCAGGCATTGAAAATAAGTGGACGGATACCGAAAAAATCACAAAAACAAAAAGACCAATAAAACGGCGAAAAAATGACGATTTCTCGCCTCTCCCTGCCTTGTAACCCGCTTTTTATACATGTTTCTTAAAAAAAATCCCGTCGGAACCGAAAATAAAATGCATTTTTTAAAATTATCCTTGTTTTATTATAAAAAAGAGTATATCTTTGTGGCTCCTTTTTACCAAAAGTAGCCATCTCATCGGCTACAAACTGCCCCGTCGAGGTGTGTGTTCTTCGGGGCGGTTCCTTTTATAGCCTGTCCTATTATCTTTCTGTCAAAAATCGGTGATTATATGGTTAACTGTTGATTAGCGGAGCAACGGATGCTTCGTTCTGGACGGTTTTGTGCATTGTGATGATCGACCGCTAAACACTAAACACTTTTTTGTATCTCAATTCGACTTATTTTTTTCGTTTCCGTCGTTTGTATCTCAATTCGACTTATTTTTTCGTTTCCGTCGTCTTTCTCTCCGTCGTTTTTTACGTTCGGCGACTCTTATCCGACGTTTTTCTTTCTGTTCGTTCAGCACAAATTGCAGGTACTTGATATAAGGTTCGATGTAGCGTGCGCGTTTTGAGTCGATAAGGTCGGGCATGGTTACCATGATGCCTGTTTCATACGTTCCGCTGAAATCGGGGTCGATGGTCGTTCCGAACATTTTCAGAGTACGTGTAAGTCCGATGTAGGCATTGAACATTGGCGGAATGGTTTCCCCCGTCTCTCTGACGGCTTTTTGCAGGATTTTATATGCGACAAAACAATCTTCTTCGGTAAACAGCTTTTGGGCGTCTTCCTGCGCTTGGATGGTGGTGAAAACTTCTTTTTTAGGATAGATGATTCTGTCTTTATCGGGGAAATAAATCTTCATGTACTCATAGATCAGATCACGCGCTCTGGAGGGATACGTTTCGTAGATATTAATTTTGCCGAGAAAATAGATTGCGTTTTTGGCTTTATAGGTAATCGCGCCCAAGCCGTCCCATAGATTGTCGAGTGCAAACAGACTCTTCATACCCATTTTAGAAGTCTGGTAATCGGGTTGAATAAACGCCCGCCCCAGCTCGAGGCAGTACGGAAGATATTCTTCCATAAATTTCGGACTGAACCGAAACAGATGGCTCATGACAAAATTCGGCTGACCGTCTTCTTTTATCTCGGCGTCGATGCCGGGCAAAAAGCGGTAACCGCCGATAATTTCTTCTTCTTCGGGATTCCACACAATGAGCTGGTAGTATGGTTTCGGAAGCATATCATACTCGTCAATATCTATTTCCTTGCCTGTGCCGCCGCCCCACGACCGGAAAGATATTTCCCGCAAACGTCCTATTTCGCGCATAACATTCGGTGAATTGTGCGCTGTGACGATGTATATATCATTGTGTGCCTTACTGGTTGGACGAAGATAACGACTTACGGTGAGTTCCTTTTTGAGGAGTTGCCTGTCAACGGCGGGAATGATGGGTTTCTGCATAAAATGTCTTTTTTTTGATAAGGGATTTTCTACACAAAAATAATTATTTTTTATGATTTCAACCGAATAATCTTATTTTTAAGGATGACAAATATTTGAAATTTACGATATGAAAGAAAAAGTCGGGCCGATTTTCGCGAAAAGTCAGCTTTTATCATCTTTGAACGATATTGTTTGTGACAATTAGGACGTGTCTGCGCTCGATTGAAAAAAATAAGTCGAAGGCATAAATCCTATTTTTCAAGCCAAAATAATTACCTTTGTGTCTGTCAAATGAAATTTCATTAATTATAGAAGTAAAAATAAAAGTTAGAACGTATGAAAAAGTTAGCATTATTATTTGTCGGCGGATTCTTTTCTTTCGCGTTTTTTTCCTGCGGAGGAGGAAAGTCGACCGATACGAAAAACGAAAAATCAGTTATGCAACAAAAAGTAGAAGAGTTTGCTTATGTCGATTTGAGTTCGGACTTGGTGAATCAATTGTCCGACAGTGAAAAACAGATGATGCCTGTTTTGATTGAAATCGCAGATATTATGGACGATTTGTTCTGGAAACAGACTTTCGGAGATAAATCGGTTTTGGATACCATTCGGGATATATGGATCAAGGATTTTGCGATGATAAACTATGGCCCTTGGGAACGTCTGAACGACAATAAATCGTTTGTGACCGGTTTCAACGAAAAACTGCCCGGATGTCGGTATTATCCTGCCGACATTACAAAAGAGGAATACGAGGCTTTCGACGACCCGAATAAAAGTAGCCTCTACACGGTGCTGAGAAGGAATGAAGACGGCTCGCTGAAAACCGTATGGTATCGCGATGAGTACAAAGAGGAAATCACAAAAGTGTGCGAATTGCTCGATAAGACGATTGAACTGGCCGAAGATGCCGGTCTGAAAACATACCTGACGGAACGTAAAAAAGCGTTTGAGACCGATGATTATTTCGCCAGCGACATGGCTTGGATGGATATGAAAGAAAGTAGAATCGACTTTGTTGTAGGCCCGATTGAAAATTATGACGATAAGCTGAATGAAGCAAAGGCCTCGTACGAAGCATTCGTCTTGCTGAAAGATGTGGAACGGAGCAATGAACTGGCTAAATTCGTATCGATGCTGCCGCAGTTGCAAACCGAACTGCCCGGCGCACCCGAATACAAAACATTTGTGCCCGGTACGTCTTCCGATTTGAATGTGTATAATGCGGTGTATTATGCCGGCGATTGCAATTCGGGAAGTAAGACAATTGCCATCAATCTGCCGAATGACGACCGTGTGCAAGCGCTCAAAGGCGCCCGTCGACTACAATTGCGTAATAGTATGCAGGCCAAATTTGATAAAATAATGCTACCGATAGGTGAAATTATTTTGGAAAAAGAACAGCAGGAGAACCTGAAATTCGATGCGTTTTTCTGGAATGTGACTTTCCACGAAGTGGCACACGGACTGGGTATAAAAGAAACGATAAACGGTAAGGGAAGCGTTGACGATGCTTTGAAAACCGAAAAAACATCGTGGGAAGAAGCTAAAGCCGATATCGTGGGACTGTTCCTCACTTGTAAATTAATCGAAATGGGCGAGATTAGTGATATCAGTGTTGAAGACGCCATAACGACCTACATCACCGGTATTCTTCGGTCGGTGCGCTTTGGCGCTGCAAGTTCGCACGGAAAAGCCAACATGATGTGCTATAATTATATGGAAGAGCAAGGCGCTTTCACCCGTAATGCCGAAGGAAAATATCACATCGACTTCAACAAAGCGAAAGAGGCTATAAATGGTTGGTCGGCGCTGATTCTGAAAACGCAAGGAGATGGCGATTTTGAATTTGCACAACGTTTCCGACAAACAAACGGAGGCATAAAAGAAAACCTGCAAAAAGATTTGGATAAAATCAACGACGCAGGTATCCCACGCGACATTCGCTTCAATCAAGGATTGAAAGTTCTTGGACTCGAATAAACAGCACGGTTGAATACAACAAATAGAGCGGTTGCTCCGAAAGTCGATTTCGTTCGCCGGAACGGAACGATTTTCAGAGCAACCGTTTTTATTTCAATCAATGCGATGTCGCTTGTCGGTCGGACGCTAATTCTTTTCGAGATATAGCGTTTGGGTCGGGAAGGCGAAATTCAGCCCCTCGCCGTTGAAGGCGCTGAGGATTTCCATGTTTACTTCGGAAGTCGTACCGATAATATCGCCGCGTTTTTCTATAAAATAGATAAATGTGATGACAAGAGACGAGTCGGCAAATTCGGTGAAATTCGCTTTTATATCCTTACCGCTCACATGTTTCACCCTGTTGGGTATGTCGCGCAGAATTTCCAGCGCACGTCGCATTTTTTCGGGCGACGTGTCGTATGTCAGTCCCAGCGTCGTGACGACGCGACGCATAGGCTCGGCGCTGATATTGACAATTGAAGCATCTACGATTTTATAATTGGGAATCGTAATCAGTCGCTTGTCGTAGTTTCTCATGCGCGTGCTTCTGACGCCAACATCGACAATCGTACCTTCAAAGCCGTCGATTTTTATGATGTCGCCAATCGAAAACGGCTTGTCGGTGAAGATGGTGAAACCTCCGAAGATGTTTTTAACCGTGTCCTGCGCCGCCAAAGCAAACGCAATACCACCAATACCCAATGTGCCCAATACCGCCGTCAGATGCACACCGATGGTTCCTAAAGCCGTAGCGATGCCAATTGCCCACACAATGAAAAGCACCGCACGCCTGACGACCGGTATCATTATTTCGGTCGATTTCTGCGATGCATCCGATTTTTCGGCTTTGTGGCTCCAATAAGCTTCCAGAAGCCGGCCGGCCAAGCGGGCGAAAAACCACGTCACGTTCAGCACAACCAGTATTTTATAGGCGGCTTCGATGCTGTATGTGATGTTGTCGGGGAAATGCAGCCGGCGTAAGGCTATCCAAAAACCAAGCAGGCCAGCACCGAACAGAATCGGAGATTCAAACGCATAATAGATTACATTGTCGAAGCGATTACGGGTCTTTTGGGAGCTTCGTTTCAATATCTTTTCATTGAACAGCGAAATGATTTTTATCAGTAAAAAAGCCCCTGCTATAATCAGCAGTGAAATACCCCAGTCTTTGAGTGTATTGTTCCAGAAATAATTGTCAAGCATAACATTAAAAATTTTACGGTTAATATTTTGAGTTGTTCTAATCGAAGGATAGTTCGGCTACAGAAAGACAATCGTTCATCCGTGCGGCTGTTACAACGCTCTATCTTCTTTTTTGTTTAAGCGAGCCGAAGCTCATTCGTCCAACGTGAACGCCACCGCATCGCTCGGCATACGCCAATCGCCGCGGGGCGAAAGATTTACAGAGCCGACTTTTGGACCGTCGGGCATACACGAGCGTTTGAACTGCTGCGAGAAAAAACGCCTCAGAAACACCTTGAGCCAGTGTTTTATGGTTGCTTCTTCGTAATCGTTTTTGAACGCGCGGCAGGCGAGATAAAGTATTTTTTCGGGAGAAAATCCGAAACGGAGAAAATAGTACAGAAAAAAATCGTGCAGTTCGTACGGCCCGACAAGGTCTTCGGTCTTTTGAGTAATTTGACCGTTTTTGTCCGCGGGCAACAGTTCGGGGCTGACGGGAGTGTCCAGAACGTCCTTCAAAATCCGCTCCGATTTCTCGTCCAGCTCCTGCGAAACCCAGTCGACAAGGTAACGTACCAGCGTTTTCGGGATGCCTGCGTTCACCCCATACATCGAGATATGGTCGCCATTGTACGTCGCCCAGCCGAGCGCCAACTCGGATAAATCTCCCGTGCCGATAACCATTCCGTTGTGCTTATTGGCCATGTTCATCAGTATTTGCGTACGTTCGCGTGCCTGCACATTTTCGTAGGTCACATCGTGCGTTTCGGGGTCGTGCCCGATAGCCTTGAAATGTAGCAGAGACGCTTCCCGAATGGGTATGTCGAACCACGTGATGCCAAGCGATTTCATCAGTTCAACGGCATTATTATATGTCCGTTCGGAGGTTCCGAATCCGGGCATTGTGATTCCGATAATCTGTTTGCGATCGAAGCCGAGTTTGTCGCAGGTTCTGATGCAGACAAGCAGCGCCAGCGTGGAATCCAGTCCGCCCGAAATGCCCAGTACGAGCGTCTTTGAACCCGTATGTAACCATCTTTTGGCAAGTCCGCCCACCTGTATCGAAAAAATCTCGTGACAGCTTTCACCCTGTTTTTCTTCCGAAGGAACAAACGGATGCTTGCCGAACGTGCGCGACAAGGTGAAATCGGCGTCTTCAAAAGGCGCCAGTTGTATTCTCCGGTAAGCATCGGAGGATTTTCCCTGCTCGAAATTTGTATTCCGCATCCGTTCCGAACGCAACCGTTCCACATCAATTTCGGTAACCGTGAGTTGAGGCTCAAAGCTGAAACGTGCAGATTCGGCAATGATATGTCCGTTTTCGGCAATGATGCCATTGCCGGTGAAAACGACATCGGTGGTCGATTCTCCGTGTCCGCACGAGGCATACACGTATCCCGCATTGCACCGGGCCGACTGCTGTTCGATAAGCTGTTTGCGGTATTTGTGTTTACCCGTCAGTTCGTTGCCGGCAGACAGATTGAAGATAATTTCGGAACCGTGCAGCGATTGCTGCGAACTCGGTGGGACGGGCGTCCAAAGGTCTTCACATATTTCGATGCCGAAAGTACACCGATTATTTTCAAACAGCAGGTCTGTACCGAAAGCTGTTTTTTCGCCCTGAAACGCTATTTCCCGTACGGTTGTTTCGCCGCCCGACGCAAACCAGCGTTTTTCGTAAAACTCATTGTTATTGGGCAGACTGATTTTGGGTACGATGCCTGCTATCCGACCATTTTGCAGCACAACGGCCGTATTGTACAGCCGGTTCCCGATTTGTAACGGCATCCCGACGAGACTTGTCAGGTGCAGCGACTTCGAGGCTTCTTTCAGGTACATCAGCGCTTTTTCGGCATCTTTCAGGAGCTTGTGCTGGAAAAACAAATCGGCACAAGTATATCCTGTTATGCAGAGTTCGGGGAAACAGATAATGTGTACTTTTTCCTGTTCCGCCTGTTGCATCATCGTCAGTATTTCTCCGGCGTTGAACCGGCAGTCGGCGACTCGTAACGACGGTATTGCGCTCGCTACACGTACAAATCCGTACATATTGTTCATGCAAAAAGGGTAAGTATGATGTGTGTGTTAGAGTAATCCGGCCACTTTGGCGCCCAGTTCCAGACAGGCGTTGTATTTTTCTTCTTTCAGTCCTTGTTTTTCTTCAACCGGCGTCAATACGGGTTCCCATTTCATGGTTTCGGCAAAAGAGGCCAGTCTTTTCACCGACGCACCGGCCCAGGTGAAAGAGCCGAAGTATCCGAAAACCCTGTTTTTGATGCCGCGAATCGCTATCTTGCGGACAATGGCGTCGATTTCGGGATACAGTTCGTTGCTGTAGGTAGGACTTCCGATAATCAGGCCTTTGTATTTGAAAATATCGCGGAGGATAACGGACGAATCGGTCAGCGAGGCATTGTGTACGATGATATTTTTAACGCCTGCCTGCCCCGCCCCCTGTGCCACCGTTTCGGCCATCAGTGCCGTGTTGCCGTACATGGAGCCATAGACGATCACGATGCCTTTTTCGCCTTCGTACCGGCTGAGTCGGTCGTACAGTCCGACAGTTTCTTTCAGGTATTTTTTCCACACCGGCCCGTGTGTACTGCAAATTATTTCAAAAGGCAGACCGCCCACTTTTTCCAGCGCCTTTTGCACCGGAGAGCCGTATTTCCCGACGATATTGGCATAATACAGTATCAATTCATCCCAATAGCCATCGATGTTCATATCCTCATCAATCAGAGCGCCGTTGAGCGCCCCGAACGAGCCGAAGGCGTCTCCCGAAAACAGTATCTTTGCCGACTTGTCGAAAGTCATCATAGTTTCGGGCCAATGTACCATAGGAGTCAGGTAGAATTGCAGTTCGTGGTTACCGAGCGACAGTGTATCGCCGTCGGCCACTTCCAGCGTATTGTATGCTATCCGGTAGAATCCGTTCAGGATATCGAGGGTTTTTTTGTTGCCGACGATGCACATATCGGGAAAATGTGCCATCAAAACGCGCAGTGCCCCCGAATGGTCGGGTTCCGTATGGTTGACAATCACATAATCCGGTTTTCTACCGTTCAACTGCGCATTTATTTTATCCATATAAACGTCGGCAAACGAAATATCAACGGCATCGATCAGGGCTATTTTTTCGTCGATAATCAGATAAGAATTGTATGAAACGCCTTTTGTAAGAGGGATTAAATTTTCGAACTTCACCTTTTGACGGTCGTTCACTCCGACGTAGAAAATATCGTCGGTTATTCGATAATTTTTGAACATGATTGTATGAAATTTAGTTGTTTAACTTTCAAGGAGTACAAAGATAAAACTATTTTGCGATTTACGCATCGTCGGAGGGGTGGCGCGGAGGGACGAATCTGTGTGAGCGGGTGGCGGTACGATTTTTATTTTTATGGGGGAAGGATTACAATCATGTTAGCATGGAAGATGCGACAATCCGATGGATATAAACAATATCTTCGTGTACCGTATAAATTATCGCCAAGCGTTTATAGTTGATTCGCCGTACATTTATACCGTATTGCAAAAGTGAACGGTTGGTTTGGACAGGGTACGATTTATTGTGATTTGTTTTGCATTTGTACAAAAGTAATGATTTTCACCACACCGTAACTTTTAATTTCGAGCGTCTACTTTTCGCGATTGTGTATTCGTCCGGATCACGTTGAAATAAATTCAGGACTTCCATGGGGAAATCTCTCCCTCATTTCAGCCGGCTGCGGTCTTCCTTGAAAGGAGAGAAAGAGAAAGAGAATTAGGTGGGGGAAGTCTCCCCCTCGCTTCAGCCGCCGTTGGCGTCTTCCGCTACCCCCTCTGCGGGGCGCTGCCCCGCAACGCCCCGAAGATAGTGATTAGTGATTAGTGATTAGTGATTAGTGATTAGTGTTTAGTGTTTAGTGTTTAGTGTTTAGTGATGAATGATGAATCATAGCGAATCTGTACTAATCACTCTTCACTTTTCATTCTTCATTCTTCACTAATCGTAGTCGCTGTTTTCGGAGCGTTTAGTTACTTACTAAAAGTGTCAAAATCGATTTTAACATA
>JAIRTG010000165.1 GCA_031255055.1 Prevotellaceae bacterium | reverse complement strand
CAGGTTGCTCCCCAGCAGAGCCTGCTTCCTCTTCAACTTCCTGATACAAAGGTAAAATAAAAAATGATTCAAAAAATAATACTCGAAAAATTTGGATTACAACATAGAAGTGATTAGTGCCGATTCGCCATATTTAACAATTAATCGTTAAACACTAAACACTAATCACTGTCTTACGGGACGTTGCGGGGCAGAGTCCCGCTGAGGGGGTAGCGGAAGACCGCCAACGGCGGGCTGAAGCGAGGGGGAGACTTCCCCCCCACCTCCATCTTTATATCTTTGTCTTTTTTAAAGAAGATGCGGCATGGCTTTATCCTTGTTTTTATATCACGACTCCTGCCGTTTCGGTATGCGAATGTTTGCCGGACTGTTGATTAGGTAGTTTGTTTTTTTCCCGCTATCTTCAACAAGTAACATTTTTTTGCCAACCAAATCCTGCAGATCGCGCAAGGCGGTGTCTGTCGAACATTCGGCTAATTCGGCATATACTTTCGTTCGCAAATACTCGTAGCTTCTGTCATAATTATCGTAGAAATAGTTAATTATCAGCCGTTGTCTGTCGTTAATGACCGCATCGCGGTGGGCGTCCCAAAAGCGGGCCTTGTCCAAAATCAGCTTTAAGTTTTGTTCGCTTGCCAGCAATGCTCTTTCAAAACACTCCAAAAACCACCGGAGCCAGTCGGTCATGTCGCCGTCCGATTTCTGTACTTGTTCGATCAGGTCGCTGTATCGTTTGTGTTCCCGGTAAATCTGGTTCGACATGCTGTAAAAGCGTATTTTGCTGTTGTCGCTTCGAGCCAACTGCATATCCATAATGGCGCGGGCAAGTCGTCCGTTGCCGTCGTCAAAAGGGTGAATGGTTACAAACCATAAATGAGCAACGGCGGCTTTCAAAACGGCGTCTATCGCTTTTCCCTGCGGGGAGGGGGCGTTGAACCATTCCAAAAACCTGTCCATTTCGGGTTTCACGCGGTCGGGCGCGGGGGCTTCAAAATGGACTTTTTCACGACCGAAATTTCCCGACACAACTTTCATTCCTTCCGAACGATATTTTGCTACATCAATGGGTCGATAACCACTGAAACCTGTTTGAAACAGCGAATTATGCCATCCGAAAAGTCGTGTCTCGGTCAATTGCCGGCTGTAATTCTGCGTTGCATCAAGTAAGACATCCACTATGCCCTCTACGTTTCGCGAAGCGGCGACAAAGTCGGCGTTTTTAATGCCCAGTTTTCGAGCAATGGACGAGCGTACTTCACTGGCGTTAAGAAACTCGCCCTCAATTTTTGACGTGTCAACCGTATCCAAAGTCAGTGTCAGAAGCGTTGCCTTTTCGATTAATTGAAAGCCGATACTCTGTATTTTTCCGAGGAGGTTTCCCTGTAAATGCCGTACATTACCGAGTAACGGAAGTATCTTGTCGGTATTCCATCGGAAATCAGTCCAATTGTTTCTTTCGTGTATATACATAATTCACAGCAATTTTTGCGGTAAAAATACTGTTTTTTCACCGCAAAATCAAATGTCAGATGCTTTTTACGTGTTAACCGGTATGCCGAAGATAAAATCCACCGGCTATCGAGACTGTGTCGCTACGCGACTACCTGTAACTCGTATGGCGAGGGAGTACGGGGCGTTGCGGGGCAGAGCCCCGCTGAGGGGGTAGCGGAAGACCGCCTACGGCGGGCTGAAGCGAGGGGGAGACTTCCCCCCCCCACCCTAAATCTCTTTATCTTTCTCTTTATCTTTCAGAAAGGAAGACTCCGACCGTAGTGAGCTGATATGTTTTGGTGTTATATTCGATTAAATTGATTATTTTTGTTGCGAAAAAGTTTTTTATCGCAATTTTATCGCAATATGTGTATTGATAGTTTTTAATCGATTATTTTAATTTATAAAAGTTTGAATGATGAAAAAAAATTTTATGATTATGGGATTGTTTATAATCCTGACCGCTTACGGTAATGCACAAGCAATACGTGTAACATATTCGGAACAATTAAAAATGCCGGATAATGTCAAAGAATTATCTCCGGAAATAAAATCCGTCGTAGAGGCTCAACTTAAACAGCAAAGTAAAACAATGTGTTTGTATTCGTCTCAAGGAGAAAGCGTTTATGCTCCTGTAAAGAAAGATTCCGACACGGAGTCGCAACAAGCAAACATCAGTGTTCAAACAATTCGAATGGGAGGGGGCGCTACCTTGTATAAAAATCAAAAAGACAAACAAATTATTTCGCAAGAATACATCTTGGACAAACTGTTTCTGATTACCGAGACCTTAAATGTGCCGACTTGGACGATTGATGCGAAAGAAAAAACCATCGGAAACTTAAAATGCAAAAAGGCAACCAATGAAACGGGAGATATAGCCTGGTATTGCCCTGATATTCCGGTCAACGAAGGTCCGGGAACGTACTTCGGCTTGCCCTGATTAATAATAGAATTGGAAACGCAGTCTCAATTGATTGTGGCACAAGACGTCGATTTGAAATATGAAGCATCAAAAGAGATAAAAAAACCGGATTCGGGTAAAAAAATAACGAGAGAAGATTTTAATAATACCCGCGCAAAGAAAATGGAAGAGATGGGGATTACCGGTGGCAAATCGGGAGTGAAAGTTATTAACATGTAGCGGCAAATGAAGTTGAACTTTCTTACGGCAATTTTAATACTGTTGCTACCCGTTAACGCATTTTCTCAATTTGTTGTATCCGGGAGTGTTCGGGATAAGAACAATGAGGTCATATCGTATGCCAACGTAATACTTCTGCGACAAGCTGATTCTTTACTTGTTAATTATGCGACTACAAACAGTGAAGGGAAATTTAAAATTGAGCACAACGAGAGTGGCGCGTATTTTTTACGTGTGAGTTGCTTGGGATATGCTGCCGAAACAACTCCGGTTGTTTTGGCAGACAGTAAAACGATAGTATCAAATTTTATCTTAGATGACAGTATTACGGCATTAGAAAGCATTGTGGTAACGGGACGAAATCCGGGAATAGTATTTAAGGAAGATACTATCCGTTATGACCCTAAAGTATTTACGGATGGCTCTGAGGTTGTTCTCGGCGATGTTTTGAAAAAACTTCCGGGTGTAGAGGTCGATTCAAAGGGCGGCGTAAAAGCACAAGGCAGACAAGTCGAGAGCATATTGCTCAATGGGCAAGACTTTTTTTCGGGTAATACACAAATGGCAACCAAAAATCTACCGGCCGATGTTGCCGAAAACGTAGAGGTGTTGAACAACTATAGTGAATATTCTTTACTTGGAGGATTCCAGTCTCATGAAAAGACGGTGATTAACGTGGGTGTAAATAACGAAAAATTGGGTAAAATTTCGGGAGAACTCACTGCTGCCGGCGGATACAAAGATACGTATTTGGGAAAGGCAAACATTATGCAAATTAACTCAACGTTAATGACTTCGTTTGTAGGAGCCTTCAATAATACGGGAGAAGAGGTCTTTAGTATTGAAGAATACATTCGGCTTCAGGGCGGAATTGATGAGTTAATGAATAACGGCAACAATTCTTCCATTGAATTGTCGAAAGAAGAACAGCGTCTGCTGATGCCCCAAAATAACACTTTCGAGCGAAAAAACCTGTTGAGCGCTCTCAATATGGCTTATCAACCCACTACTTCGCTGAAATTCACATCGTACTTTTTATTTAACGAAATCAATGAAACAGCCCAAGACATCGTTAAATATAACTATCTGTTGCCCGATAATCGTTTTTCGACCACAAAGCAAATTGACGGTAAAGGAAAAAACAGGCTCTACAGTGGCTTATGGAAATTGCATTATCAGCCGTCCGCAACGTTCAATATGACATATAAAGGAAACATCTCAAACATTGATATGAACAAAAATGCCACCTCTTTAAATGTTATAGACCGGCGACCAATCAAAGCTTTGGATATTTATGATGCTCAAACGCTAAAAACTCGCCACGATATTCTCTTGATGAAATCTTTAGGGCGACATGTGCTTGCGGCGAATATCTATTTCTCTTATGCCGATAAGCCGGCAATATACGCTATGCAGGTAGATTCATTGTTGCTGCCGGTAGCTTTGATTGCGCATAACGATTGGTACTACGGACAACAAAAAACAAAGTTAAAGCAAATAGAATCGGGAGCAAATTTTTCATTTATGTACAAAATAAACTCATCCTATTTTATCAATTCGAGCCTGAATGTCAACATAAACAATCAAAGCTATCTGTCGAATATTTATCGGGATATTCCTTCACAAACGCCCGTAGAGTTAAGCGCCGACAGCTTGCGGAACGATATTAAAACGGATGTTTACGATTATAATGCAGGTATTAGTTTCGTAAAAAACAAAGGCTTGTTTCGATTCAAAATAGGAGCTTTTGCTCACGCATATCAATTTGAAAACAACAAATTTGCGTCGGAAAGTAAAGTCAAGCTAAATCCGACGGCGGAAGTTTCACTACATTTCAGTCAAAAACACGTCTTAAACGTCGCATATTCGGCATCCGATTCGCCGATACCTGCCGACGCTTTTCTTTCCGGAATCGTCTTCGATTCCTATCAGGATTACATGCAAAACAGCTTAACCAAACACCTCTATAGCAGTAAATACAATGCCAATTTGACCTATCGTATTTACGATCTGTTTTCAAACACCATGGTTGTATTTACTTCAATCTATAGTCGCGTTAAAAATTCGAGTACAAACGACTATTTTCAAGATGGCTTGTTGACCAAATACCGGCCCGTGTCCGCTCTTCCTACGGATTACTTTATAACAAAACTATTCGTAAACAAAGGATTGGGATTTATTCCCTGGGTCATTAAATTTACCGGAGGATACAATCACACTTCATTTTCCAATCACGCTATGGGCATTAAAAATAAGCTCCGAGTAGAAAACACCTCCGGTCAACTTCAATTAGAAAGCAACTATCGTAATCGGATAGTTAATTTTGAGTGTAAAGTCGGACATGAATACTTTAACAACAAATCGTCATTAGGAGCCGAAAGCGCCCAACGCATCCGGCGGTATGGAGGGAAGATTAAAATGAATATCAACAAACGTCTTTTTACCGCAGTCGAATTGGAATATGCTATCAATGAAGCGCCGGACTACAACCGGAGTCAGTACAATCTGAACGCGAATATAAATTACGTTATAAATAAAAATTTCGAAATCGAAGCCGTCGGCATAAACATCCTACACCCGGATAAGCAATACTGGGTAGCAACATCCAATAATGGCGTTTATATATCTGAACGATATTTCCGTCAGATACCGGGTCATCTCATGCTAAAAGTAAGATATAAATTTTAAGTTCAATAAATTTAGTCGTTTTGCGTGACTCGGCAGAAGCAAAACAAGTTTTTGCTTCTGCGCTCGCTACTTAAAACGTTCTGTTCCCCTCGCTACCGCACGATTCCTATCGTGTGGTAATATAAAAAATTGAAAGCTTGTTTCAAGTCATTATGTAGTACATAATACCACACGATAGGAATCGTGCGGTAGCGGGGGAAGTTCCACAAGCAACTCATCACATTGCCCCGTAGGGGCAACCTGTGCATAACCCCCAGATTCATCTGGGGGTGAA
The DNA here is from genome assembly GCA_031255055.1 of Prevotellaceae bacterium. GTDB lineage: Bacteria > Bacteroidota > Bacteroidia > Bacteroidales > Paludibacteraceae > JAIRTG01. Next base: position 672 of record JAIRTG010000165.1, on the reverse strand, counting down.
TCCTGTAATCTGGAAAATCAAGGTTCAGGCAACATGATAAGACAAATACGCCGTTCGGGGCTCTCCCGAACGGCGTATTAATCATATTAATCAAATAAATCACGGTTCAGACAACGTCTAATCGCCAACCGCCACTATATTAAACGTTGTCTGCAGCGAGCCGGTATACTTCCCGATGCCGGTAATGGTGAGGCCTGCCGTACCGGGTTCCACATTGTTCTGATACGCAACCGTAAAGTCCACGCTGAAAACCAGGTCAACATGCTTTACGCTGTCGTCCTTTTCCCTGATGTCGATACTCACCGACGGGATGACATACACGGGTTTGCCGGTGTAGGACTGCGTTTTGATGGCGCCTATTTTTGCCGGTTGTATGTCGGTACGCACATGCAGACGACCGTAATGCTCGTGAATCAGCGTATTGTAGTGGTCGGTTGTCACGTTGAACTCTTTTACAAACGGCAGATAGGTATCCGGGCCTTGCAGGTTGATTTTTGCCGTAATACGATCCGTCAGTTCATGCAGCGCCAGGTCGGTCTGGTTGCGGGCTTCACGAAAAGATACATCCGGTTTTTCAACCTCTTCCTGTGTCGTATCGTCCACGTATGTTTTGAAGAGGTCGTTCAGCGATGTCAGTTCCGTTACCCACGGCGACAGGCCAAGCGCCGTCAC
>JAIRTG010000164.1 GCA_031255055.1 Prevotellaceae bacterium | reverse complement strand
ATTGCATCCGCCTGCTGACGGCGAAGCATCACTGCGGCAATTTCGGGGGCGTAGGCCAGATAATTGATTCGCGCTTCGATCACTTCGATACCTGCGATGGATAAGCGTTCGTTGATTTGTTTTTCGAGAATCTCGTTGATTTCTTCGCCACCCGAACGCAAGGTGATTTTGGCATTGACGTCTTCTGTCTGGTCGTACGTATACATGCCTGCAACATACCGCAACGCGGCATCACTTTGTACTTTTACAAAATATTCATACGATTTCATTTTATCGCCCACATTGTCGGCTTTTTGCTGGGTCGATACGACAGACTTTGATGCGTTGTCGATATGGAAAGAGGCTTTGTAGGTGTCAACAACGCGCCATACGATTATCTGTCCAATCAGTACCGGATTTCCGGCTTTGTCGTTTACCTTGATTGGTTCTGCGTCCAGATTTCGAGCGCGAAGCGTTAGTCTTTTTTTGCTGTAAAAGGGATTTACCCAAAAGTAGCCGTTTTCTTTGATCGTTCCTTCGTATTTTCCAAAGAAGATCATCACACGGGCGTCGTTTGGTTCGATTTCCATAAAACCATTCCAAAACAGGCAATTGAGCGAAAATAAAACACAGGATACGACAATGAGAATTGTTTTGAGCGCCGTCGGCAAATCAGTTGAAACAGCCCATACGAACACCCAGCAGGATACAATTAATAACAGGATATTAAAAATCAGCATGGGTATTCCACGCAGTTTCAATCCTTCGAATTTTACTTCATTTATTTTCATATACTATAAATTAAAGATGATATTATTTTAATATCACAAAGGTATTATATAATTTCCGAAAAGCAAGGGAGGGGCGGCACAAAAAAAATTACGGAACAAACAAGAGTTCGTTCCGTAATCTGTTGCAGATGAACAATTATTTTAGCAGTGGCAGCAGGGTTTCAACTGTTTGAAGAAATCGTTTCCTTTATCGTCCACGAGGATAAAAGCAGGGAAGTTTTTCACTTCAATTTCCCAGATAGCCTCCATTCCCAGTTCGGGGAATTCGAGACATTTCACTTGTTTGATACAGTTTTGCGCCAGAATCGCGGCCGGACCGCCGATTGAGCCTAAATAGAATCCGCCGTATTTTTGACAGGCGTCGGTCACCTGTTGACTACGGTTTCCTTTGGCAATCATAATCATGCTGCCGCCCTGCGATTGGAACAGATCGACATAGGCATCCATACGTCCTGCCGTTGTGGGACCGAAAGCTCCCGAAGGCATACCTTCCGGCGTTTTGGCGGGGCCGGCGTAGTAGATCGGATGATTTTTCATATATTTGGGCAGTTCCGTACCGGCATCGATCATTTCTTTCAGTTTTGCGTGTGCGATATCTCGGGCAACAACAATTGTCCCAGTCAGGGATAATCGCGTGGAGACGGGATATTTTGTTAATTTTCCCAATACATCTTTCATCGGACGATTCAGGTTGATTTTCACAACTTCTCCTTCGCCCATACTTCTGTATTCTTTGGGGATATATTTTTCCGGGCGATCATCCAGTATTTCAAGCCAGAGTCCTTCTCTATCGATTTTTCCTTTAATATTTCTATCGGCTGAACAGGAGACCGCCATACCGACAAAACAGGATGCACCGTGACGGGGCAGACGAATCACACGGACGTCAAGCGCCAGATATTTTCCGCCGAATTGAGCGCCCAAACCGGTAGCTTGAGCGGCTTTCAGCGCTTTTTTTTCCAGACCGGTATCGCGGAAAGCACGTCCCAGCGCATCGCCCGATGTAGGGAGTTTATCATAATACTTGGCGGCAGCCAGTTTGACAGTTTTCATGCAAGCGTCGGCCGAAGTACCGCCGATAACAAATGCGATGTGATAGGGGGGACAGGCAGAGGTACCGAGCAGTTTTATTTTTTCGGCAATAAATTGTTCCAGTGCGACGGGATTCAGCAGCGCTTTAGTTTCTTGAAACAAAAACGACTTATTGGCCGATCCGCCGCCTTTGGCAATGAAAAGGAATTTATATTCGTCTCCGTCAACGACCTGAATATCAATTTGAGCGGGCAGATTAGTTTCTGTATTGATTTCGTTGTACATATCTAAGGGTGCGTTTTGCGAATAGCGCAGATTTGCGCTTGTAAAGGTTTGGAAGACACCTTTTGACAGTGCTTTTTCATCGCCTCCGCCTGTCCACACACATTGTCCTTTTTGGGCGATAATTGTAGCCGTACCGGTATCTTGACAAAACGGCAATACGCCTTTTGACGAAACTTCGGCGTTACGCAGCATTGTTAGCGCGACATATTTATCATTATCGCTGGCTTCGTTGTCTTTCAGTATAGCTCTGAGTTGTTTCAGATGGTCGGTTCGAAGCAGGTATGCACAATCTCTGAATGCGGCGCGGGCCAATTCGGTCAGGGCATCGGGGGCGACTTTCAGCATTTTTTTCCCTTCAAAGTCGCGACTAGACACGTAATCTCTTGTCACTAAGTAATAGGCGGTATCATCTTTTGCGAGCTGAAAAAGCTCGTGATATTTAAAATTTTTTATCATAACTAATTTCTTATAAAGGTTTTCCGAAGACAAAGTTACGGATTTTTTTTTTCACATGAAATGATGCTGTTGACGGTCGGAACGCCACCTCGTTTTTTCGAGTGAGGCCGGAAGTCTCCCGCTACAGCCGCCTGCGGTCTTTCTTGAAAGGAGAGAAAGAGGAAGAGAATTAGGGGGACGGGAGTCTCCCGTTTCAGCCGTCTGCGGTCTTCCTTGAAAGGAGAGAAAGAGAAAGAGAATTAGGGGGGGGGAAGTCTCCCCCTCGCTTCAGCCCGCTACGCGGTCTTCCGCTACCCCCTCTGCGGGGCGCTGCCCCGCAACGCCCCGTAAGACAATGATTAGTGTTTAGTGATTAGTGATTAGTGTTTAGTGATTAGTGATTAGTGATTAGCTGGTTCGCCATGTTTAACAA
>JAIRTG010000153.1 GCA_031255055.1 Prevotellaceae bacterium | reverse complement strand
CCTTTCAATTCCAAATCGATGATGGAGAAAATCGCCTCTTTTGTCAACTGGTCGAACATCACGATGTCGTCGACACGGTTCAGAAACTCCGGCGAAAATGTTCTGTTCAAGGCCTTATGAATAACGCTGCGCGAATAGTCCGAGCTGACGCCGTCGTGTTGGGTGAGGTCGAAGCCTACGCCTTTTCCGAAATCTTTCAACTGGCGCGTACCGACGTTGGAGGTCATGATGATAATCGTATTTTTAAAATCGATGCGCCGTCCGAGGCTGTCGGTCAGATGTCCTTCGTCCATCACTTGGAGCAGCAGGTTGAACACATCGGAATGTGCTTTCTCGATTTCGTCGAGCAGGATGATCGAATACGGTTTCCGTCGTACTTTTTCGGTCAACTGTCCGCCTTCTTCGTAGCCGACGTATCCGGGAGGCGCTCCGATCAGACGAGTGACGCTGAATTTCTCCATGTATTCGCTCATATCGACACGGATAAGCGATTCGGCGTTGTCGAACATAAATTCGGCGAGTATCTTTGCCAGGTGCGTTTTGCCGACGCCTGTCGGACCGAGAAACAGGAATGAACCAATCGGTTTACCCGGGTCTTTCAGTCCGATGCGGTTGCGCTGAATTGCTTTTACGATCTTATCTACTGCTTCGTCCTGCCCTATTACCTGTTTTTTCAGTGCTTCGTTCATCTGGCGGAGTTTCAAGCCTTCGGCCTGCGCGATTCGCTGTACCGGAACGCCCGAAATCATGGCTACGACTTCGGCCACTTGCTCTTCGTCGACCGTTTCGGGATGCTGTTGCGCGTCTTGTTCCCATCGTCTGATCGCGTCTTCCAGCGCATATTGGGCTTGTTTTTCCTGATCGCGTATCGGGCCTGCCAGTTCGTATTTCTGTTCGGAAAGCACTTTGAGCTTTTGTTCGCGCAGTTCTTCGATCCATATTTCGAGTTGTTCTATTTCGACGGGAACGGCCACCGTGCCGATGTGAACGCGCGAACCGGCTTCGTCCAGTGCATCGATGGCTTTGTCGGGAAATGCCCGGTCGGTGATATATCGGTCGGTCAGGCGTACGCACGCTTCTATCGCTTCGGGTGTGTATCGGACATTGTGATGATATTCGTAGCGGTCTTGGATGTTTTTCAGGATCAGCAAGGTTTCTTCTACGGTGGTCGGGTTGACCATTATCTTTTGGAAACGACGTTCCAGTGCGCCGTCTTTTTCGATGCTTTGGCGATATTCGTCCAGCGTTGTTGCGCCGATACATTGAATTTCGCCCCGTGCCAGGGCGGGTTTCAGCATGTTTGCCGCGTCCAGCGAACCCGGTGTACCTCCTGCGCCGACAATTGTATGAATCTCGTCGATGAACAGGATGATGTTGGGGTTCTTTTGCAGTTCGTTTAAGATGGCTTTGATGCGTTCTTCAAACTGTCCGCGATATTTTGTGCCTGCCACAATCGAAGCCATGTCTAGGGCTACCACGCGCTTGTCGAACAGTACGCGCGAAACGCGGCGTTTGGTGATGCGGATGGCTAATCCTTCTACAATGGCTGATTTGCCTACACCGGGATCGCCTATCAGGACGGGATTGTTTTTTTTACGGCGACTCAGGATTTGTGCCAGTCGTTCTATTTCTTTTTCGCGTCCGACAATCGGGTCGAGTCTGTTTTCGAGCGCTGCTTTGGTAATATCCGTTCCGAAATTGTCTAATGCGGGCGTGTCGCTTTGTTTTTGCGAGCTGCTCGAATGTATCGGGCGACGTTGTTGTGTCTCTTCTTCTTCTTCTTCTTCCTGAAAGCTGTCGATAACGTCGGGTGTTTCGTCTTCTTTGTCCAAACAGGATTTTGCTTTTTCGTAGGTCATGTTTTCTTCTTCTAAGGATTCAACCGCAAGGTTGTTTTTTTCTCTCAAAATGGCCAATAATAAATGTTCGGTATCGGCATGTTCGGCGCCGAGTGCGCGTGTTTCCAGCTCCATTATTTTTTTTATACGTTCGGTGCTTTTCAAGAGTGGGAGGTCGATTTGTCGCACTTCTATGTCGGTGCGTATTTGGCTTTCGATTGTTTGTTTAAGTCGATGCAGGTTGACGCCCGACTTGTTGAGAATTTCTATTGCTTTTCCTCCGCCGTTTCGGAGCAAACCTAACAATAAGTGCTCTGGCCCTACATAATTATTACCTAAACGTTCAGCTTCCTGCATGCTGTAGATGAAGACATCTTGCAACTGAGCAGAATAGTTGGTTGTCATATTATTTTCTCCTTTATTGTTTTTTACGGTCATCGAACGATGACGTTTGATTTATAATTCCTTTTTGTCATGTGCTGTTACGGGGTAGCAAAAGTAATACAAAAGAAATGATTTAGCGTTTAATCGGATAAAAAAGTGATTAAATAGTGTTTAGTGATTAGTGATTAGTGATTAGTGATTCAACCTTAATCGTGTTTAGTGATGAATCATAGCGAATCTGCACTTCGCTAATCACTGTCTTCGGGGCGTTGCGGGGCGGAGCCCCGCAGAGGGGGTAGCGGAAGACGCCGTAGGCGGCTGAAGCGAGGGGGAGACTTCCCCCCCCCTAATATTCTTTCTCTTTCTGTTTCTGTTTCCGGATGGAGGATGACAAGGGCTGAATGAGATTGGGGTGACGGGACTATCCGGTCGCCTTTCGGGCAGGGGGAATGTGAGTCGAAAAGTTTTATTTGTTTTGTCTATAGGCGAATAGAAAGTTTGGTTGAAAAATATCGTTGCAAAGGACTACCTTTGCAAAATAATTCACAAGAGTGAGTTGATTGAATCATTAATTATAAAAATTGGAACAACATGAAATGTACACTTCTTGAGTTGCCTTATGCGTACAACGCTCTGGCGCCGATTATCAGTAAAGAAACGATTGAATATCATCACGGGAAACATCATCAAACGTATGTGACGAATTTGAACAATCTGATTGCAGGAACAACGTTTGAAGAAGAAGACCTCGAAACTATTGTCAGAAAATCGGATGGCGGCATTTATAACAATGCCGCCCAGATTTGGAACCATAATTTCTACTTTTTGTCGTTGACGCCCGATAAGGGTACGAAACCGAACGACAAGCTGACAAAGGCAATTGACGACACATGGGGTTCGTTCGAGAAATTTCAGACGGCGTTCAATCAGTCCGCCGCGACCTTGTTCGGTTCGGGCTGGGCTTGGCTGGTGAAAGATGTCGACGGTAGGCTGTCGATCGTAAACGAATCGAATGCGGGTAATCCTGTGACAAAAGGGTTGACGCCGCTGTTGACGTTCGATGTGTGGGAACATGCCTATTATATTGATTACAGGAATCGTCGTCTCGACTACATTTCGGCGTTGTGGAATTTGATCAATTGGGATAAAGTAAATAAAAGATACGAACATTAGATAGCTGGTTGAAAGACCCGAAAGCGCCCGTTTGTCGGCGCTTTTTTGTTGCCCGAAGATGCTCTGCCTGCCTAAACTAAATGTATCCGGGTTTGTTATATGAAGGAAATTTTTACAAATAAAAAGAATCAAACACAGCGATTTATGAAAAAGAACATTTTGTTGGCAGCAATGACCGCTTGCCTGTTGTTTTCGATGTCGAACGAAGCGAAAGCTCAATACAACGGACATGAGTTCGAGGTAGGAATAGGAGCCTGGAGTTCGAATGACATCATTTTTTCGCTTGCCGACATGGTTGTGTCGGTTGTTCCTTTGGATGTGAGCTTCAAAGACCACAGTTCTACCGGCGCATTTTATGCGGGATATAAGTATTTGTTTACCGAACGTTTCGGATTGGGGGCTACGCTGGCCTACGGAAGGGATGCTTTTAATTGCTATTCGACAGCGGATGCAATGGTCGGAAGGCTGAATAGGAATCATTTTACATTCGCACTCGAAGCCGACTATAAGTATTGGCAAAAAGGAATCTGGAACGTCTATGGTTTGGCGGGCGTCGGCGTCACCTATTTCAATCAGGCCTATAAGCCAAACGTCGGCGCGATCTCGAAAAACCATAAATGGCATCCGAACATCCAACTGACACCTGTCGGCATTAAAGCCGGCAATGCGTTCGGAGGCTTCGCCGAAGTCGGCATCGGCTACAAGGGCGTTATCAACGCCGGACTCTTCCTTAGACTGTAATAGTGTTTTGTGTTTCGTGATTAATCATTTAATCACTAAGAAGAGAAAGATAATTAGGGGGGGGAAGTCTCCCCCTCGCTTCAGCCCGCTTACGCGGTCTTCCGCTACCCCCTCTGCGGGGCGCTGCCCCGCAACGCCCCGTAAGACAGTGTTTATAGTGATTAGTGATTAGTGATTAGTGATTAGTGATTAGTGATTAGTGATTAGTGATT
>JAIRTG010000151.1 GCA_031255055.1 Prevotellaceae bacterium | reverse complement strand
CTGCTCAAACAGATGGAATATAATTTCAATCCTGCAAGACTTTCTTCTGATTATATCTTTTAAAAATTGATTATAATGAACAACTATCAAAAGAGTATCCCGAGGAAAGACACCGATTTTAATACGGCGCAAAACATTATCACTAATCACTAATCACTATTTAATCACTGTCTTACGGGGCGTTGCGGGGCAGCGCCCCGCAGAGGGGGTAGCGGAAGACCGCCGCAGGCGGGCTGTAGCGAGGGGGAGACTTCCCCCCCCCTAATTCTCTTTCTCTTTCTCTTTCTTCAAGGAAGACTACCGTGATTAGTGTTTAGTGTTTAGTGTTTAGCGATTAGTGCGGATTCGCTATGATTAATCGTTAATCGTTCATTACTAAATTTCGTACCTTTGTGAGAATAGTAAAAAATCAACAAAATGAAACTTTTCACTACGCAACAACTCCGGCAGATGGATGACTATACGATCGAACATGAACCGGTCGCATCTATCGATTTGATGGATAGGGCGGCGGAGGCTATTTTTCAATGCCTGATAAAAAAGATAAATATCCGACGCGCTGTCCGCGTTTTCGCCGGACCTGGTAATAATGGCGGCGACGCGCTGGCTGTTGCCCGTAAAATGCTGGAATATGGCTACGAAGTGTCGGCCTGTTTTGTTCCTTCTGCGAAACTGTCGCCCGACTGCGCTCTCAATCTTGAACGTTTGAATGTGCTGTTTCCTGAAAAGGTGTTCGGCGTCGAATCCGGCGCGAAGAATATCATTATCAATCCGACCGATGTGATTGTCGACGGCTTGTTCGGTTCGGGATTGAGTCGCCCGATTGAAGGCGTTTATGCCGAAATCGTACAACTGATTAATCGGACGGATAATTATGTTGTTGCTATCGATATGCCGTCGGGACTGAAGGGGGAAGAAAATACGACGTATCGGCATCCCATCGTAAAAGCCGATTTGACGCTGAGCCTGCATTTCCCGAAACTGGCCTTTTTCTTTCCCGAAAATGATCGTTATGTGAATCGTTGGGAGGCGCTGCCAATCGGACTGCATCCCGAAATTGTTAAAAATACGGATACGGTCTATCATTATGTGACGAAAAAGGATGTTGCGCCGCTGTTGAAGACGAGAAGTAAATTTGCTCATAAGGGACATTTCGGACATACGCTGATTGTGGCCGGTAAAAAGGGAATGGGAGGTGCGATGATTTTGAATACAAAGGCCTGTTTGCGTGCGGGTGCGGGATTGGTGACGACGTTGAGTGCGGAAGCAAATCGCATTGTTCTACAAACGGCTGTTCCGGAAGCTTTGTTTTCGTCCAGAAAACGGTTTGAAAATGAATTGGATTTATCAAAATATACGGCTTTTGCGATTGGATCGGGAATCGGTACGAGCGAGACCACCGGTGCTTTTCTCGATGTGTTTCTGAGTAATGTCCGACATAATTGCGTCGTCGACGCCGATGCGTTGAATATCGTCGCAAACAAAAGTGACTTGCTGGATAAAATACCTCCTCATAACATTATTACTCCTCATTTGAAGGAGTTTGAACGGCTGTTCGGCGCTTCCGACAATGCTTTTGAACGGATGAAAAAAGCGCAAAAGGAAGCTGAATACCGACAGATCTATATTGTATTGAAAGGCGCTTATACGATGACTGGTTGTCCCGACGGCAATGTCTATTTTAACACAAGCGGTAACGCGGGTATGGCTACGCCCGGTTCGGGGGACGTGCTTACGGGAATCATCGCTGGGCTGCTTTCGCAGGGTTATCATCCGAAGGAGGCCGCTCTAACGGCTGTGTATCTGCACGGTTTGGCGGGGGATATTGCTTTGCAAAATAACCAATCGGAAGAATCTTTGCTGGCAAGCGATATTATCGACAACATCGGCAGGGCTTTCAACCGTTTGCGGGATGATTGAATAGCCGGACTGCCGATCGATTGCCGATTGCTATCAGTAGGCGCGGGCGAAGACGACTCTTTGTTTCGACGGCTTGCCTGTTATCATACATTTTCCTTCTTCTTTTTCGCCTGTGAGCGGGATGCAACGGATGGTTGCTTTTGTTTCGGCTTTGATGAGTTCTTCCGTTTCGGGTGCGCCGTCCCAGTGGGCGAGGATGAAGCCGCCTTTCTCGATTTCGACTTTGAAATCTTCGTAGGAATCGACTTTGCGTGTAACGGAGGCGCGGAAATCAAATGCTTTCTTGAAAATATTTGCTTGTATGTCTTCCAGCAGTTGTTTGATGTGGTTTTCGATATTGTCGAGCGAAACGGTTTCTTTTGTCAGTGTGTCGCGACGGGCGACTTCGATGGTGCCGTTTTCCAAATCGCGAGTGCCAATGGCTAATCGGACGGGTACGCCTTTTAATTCGTATTCGGCAAACTTCCAGCCCGGTTTTTTGGTGTCGTTGTTGTCAAATTTTACGCTGATGCCAAGCGCTTTGAGTTTCGAAATTAGTTCTCCGGCTTTTGCGGCAATCTGTGCCGACTGCTCTTCGTTTTTATAGATCGGAACTATCACTACCTGAAAGGGTGCCAGATTGGGCGGAAGAACTAAACCGTTGTCGTCCGAATGTGCCATGATCAGAGCGCCGATCAGACGGGTGGAAACGCCCCAGGATGTCGCCCATACATGTTCGGGGGTGTTTGCTTTGTTTATAAAAGTGACGTCGAATGCTTTTGCGAAATTTTGTCCGAGAAAGTGTGAAGTGCCTGCCTGAAGCGCTTTTCCGTCCTGCATCATTGCTTCGATGCAGTAGGTCTCTACCGCTCCGGCAAAACGTTCGCCGGCTGTTTTGATGCCTTTGACTACGGGAACGGCCATAAATCGCTCGACAAAGTCGGCATATACATTCAGCATTTTTTCGGTCTCTTCGACGGCTTCGGCTTCCGTGGCGTGTGCGGTATGTCCCTCCTGCCAAAGAAATTCGGCTGTGCGCAGAAACAGGCGCGTGCGCATTTCCCAACGTACTACGTTTGCCCACTGGTTGCAGAGAATCGGTAGATCGCGATAGGATTGAATCCAGTTTTTGTAGGTGTTCCAGATAATTGTTTCGGATGTGGGACGGACTATCAATTCTTCTTCCAGTCTGGCTTCGGGATCTACTATAACGCCTTTTCCTTCGGCATCGTTTTTCAGCCGGTAGTGCGTCACAACGGCACATTCTTTTGCAAATCCTTCGACATGGTCGGCTTCGCGACTCAAAAATGATTTGGGAATAAACAGCGGAAAGTACGCATTTACGTGTCCTGTTTCTTTGAACATCCGGTCTAACTCATCGCGCATTTTCTCCCATATCGCATAGCCGTAGGGCTTGATAACCATACATCCGCGAACGGCGGAATTTTCGGCTAAATCGGCTTTTATAACCAAATCGTTGTACCATTGCGCATAGTTTGTGCTTCTCGAAGTCAGTTCTTTTAATTCTTTTGCCATTTTTATAACTATTTTTTGATTGATGTTTTTTCGGCCTGCAAAGATAATGATAAAAACGAAGACGGTACAAGTCTTTTTGTTTGAAAGCAGGGCTGCCGAAAGTCAGACTTCGGGGATGTTGATGATAAACGTACTTCCTTCGTTGACTTTTGTCCTGAAGGAGATGCTGCCGCCGGATGTCTCGACAATGTTTTTTGTGATGGCAAGTCCCAATCCCATTCCGGTGTTTTTTGTGGTGAAGTTTGGAACGAACAGTTTCCCTGCGACTTCGTCGGTTATGCCGCTTCCGTTGTCGGCTATTTCAATGAAAATGCCTTTGTCTTTCCGGTACAAAAGTATGTGTATGTTTTTCTCTCTTCCTTTCGGGATGGCCTGAATAGCGTTTGTCAGCAGATTGTTGAAAACCCTGAGCCATTGTTCGGGGTCGATGTCGGCATAGATGCCGTCGGCAGGGCCTTCGTATGTGATGTTCACTCCCTGATTGTTGCTCTTGAACAATTGTATCACCGAACAGAGTCGGGACGCAATGTCGGTTTTTTCAAAACGGGCTTCGGGCATCCGCGCAAAGTTCGAAAACGTGCTTGCAATGCGCGACAGGTTGTCTATTTGCTCTATCAGCGTTTGGGTCGATTTTTTGAAATAGTCATCAAATACTTCTCCGCCCGTGTCTTTTGTTCGCCTCAGTTGCTGGATGGTCAGTTTCATGGGCGTCAGCGGATTGTTGATCTCGTGTGCAACCTGTCGCGCCATTGATTTCCAGGCTGTCTCACGTTCTGATTTTGCCAGCAGTTCGGCGCTTTTTTCCAACTCAACAACTGTCAGATTGTATTGCTCGACCAGTCGTTTTATCTCGTCATTCTGTTCATATTCGATTTTGTCGTTTCGTTTACCCAGTTGCATGTTTTTCAGTTTGTTTTCGAGCATGATCAACGGCGCCGAAAGCTGTTTCCCGATAATGTAACCGAGTACGAGCGAAATGATGATGATGAAAATATAAATGTGAATGATAACCGAAACGAAACGTTGAATTTCGGACCGGACTTCTTCACGGCTGAAAAACTGCGGAACGGCAATGTAACCTATCTGCAAATAATCGCCATTGTAGAAATCGGTATAGGCCGACAGGTATTGCAGATTGCCGATGCGCTCGTATCGCTCGACATTCGTGTTTTCGGAGAAATATATTTCCGGCGCAATGTATTCACTGATTAAATTCCGGTTGAAAAGCAACGGCTGCGAACTTCCTATCATCATTCCGTTATTGTCGTAGACGTGGATGTCGACATGATAGGTGTATGATATTTCCTGTAAGTCGAAATTCAGCCGTTGCCGGTCTTCCTGCAGCAGCGCTTCGTTCCAGTAGTATTTGCTTTGCAGTTCGTGTTGGATGTAGTTCCGCTTGTTTTCCAGTTTTTGTATTTGTTCGTTCTGATATTTCCGCCTGAAGAAATTGACCGAGACATAAAAAGTAGAAATAAAGCCGACAAACAGCAACGCTACAAATGTGTATTGAAATTTCTGCGTAAGCCCGATATGTATTTTCCCTTTGTTTAGCCTCAGATTGTAGACCCACTTAATCATCCAGACGGCAACCAAAATCGACATGAACAGATACAGGGAATATAACAGATAGGTCCATGCGGTATTTTGCTCGAGTTCCGTGATGACGATATACGATTTGTCGTCGGCGCGATAGATGTGATGAACGTGTTTTGCATATTCGAGACCGAAAAAAACCGCATCATTATCGGGAATCCAGTCTGCATTTGCCGGATAGACCATCTCTCCCGAATCGTATATCAGCGAACCGGCTTCGTATTTGGCAATCGAAATCTTTTTCTCGCTGTCGGTTTCGGTATTGGCGGCTATCAGCAGATTCGGAAAACTGTAGCTTCTGAAATGTCTTTTCGGATAAAGTTCGACGGTGTAACAGGTGTTGTCGTTGTCGTAAATGGGGAAAATGCCGATGTAGGCCACATCTGCCTTCGACGGCGGAATGGCATAGAAGTTTGTATTGTTGATTCTCACCGCAATGTTTTCGACATATTCATTATACGCCGTAAAATCATCCGTGTGCCGGTACATTTTGTTCATCCTTATTTCAAAGCGGCTCCAAAATCCGCGCATATATGTGCCGTTTACATATTCCTGTACGGCATCCATTGTGTCGCTCCGAAGCGCCATCATGCTGATCTTATTGTCGTTTACGAGCATAAAATCAAGCTCTTCTATCAAAATGTCGGTCATGTTATTGCTGTCCACATTGCCGTTGATACTGATATTCTGGGCCAACAGCAGGTATTTATTATGTTTCTTTTCGATGGAAAATAGCGACAGGTTCGTTGTGACGCATATTGTAAAGACAAAAACGGTCAGCGTGACGGATGCTTTTTTGTAGTTATCCTGTTTTGAAAAGTGCAGGAAATTGAACGCCAAGTTTATCAAGACGAAAGTCAGGAAAAACATCAGGCTTTCGTGGTAAGCCGTGTAGATAAGGGACAACAGTCCGACGGCAGCCGCAGATAAAACATCCGTCGCGACGGATTTCCCGAACGAAAAACCGGCCGATTTTTGATGTGTCGCAAAAAACAGCAGGGCAATGGAAATGCCCCAGATGAATATCAAAATATACACCCATACCGAAAAAACATGCAAATAGCTCAGGGCTAAAATAACGACCTGTGAATTTGAATCGTAAATAAACGTGTGCAGTATGTAATAGAAAAGGGTGAAAACAAGTACAAAGGATATTTGGGCGATTATTTTTGCGCCTGTTGTTTTCAAATAGGATTTATCAACGAAAAAATAGAGCAGACAAGTTGCCGACAGGACAAAAAAGCCGAATATGCTTAAATGGGCGATACTCCGAAAATAGTTGTTAGAGGCATATTGAGCGGGAGAGAACAGTTTGTTTGAAAAAAGCAAGTCGGGTACATTGTGATACAACGCGAGCAAAAGCAGTATGAGCAAGCTCAGCGTTACGACCCCATACGTTTTGATCGAAATGGATTGTTTGTTCAAAAGAGCGGGATAGCGTGCATAAATCAGCAACAAAAGCAGAAAAGCCAGCGCATAGAACATGGAACCTGCATGAGACCATTTCTCATTATACACATCCTGTTCGGGTTGCGACAAGCTAAACAGATAGTGTCCGTCGGACGAAAAGATGGCGTTTTTGTCGCTCGAATCCGTCATTTTTATCAATAGCTGCTTGTCGACAGGAAAATTTTCGGCAAACTCGTTATGCAGGTAGTTATTTTCGTAGTGATAGTTATTTTTTATTTTGATCAGTGCGATAATCTCCCCCTCGTCGCAACACATCCTTCTGCCCACACAATAGGCGTTCGGCAGCTCTATCGGAAACAGATCGCTGTCGCGAGGAAATCGGACGCCGTCTATCACCAGTTGATTGTCCGACCAGAAAACGAGTTCATGTCGCCGGAAGACATAATACGAAATATCGTCATTATCGAAAGGATAACCAACCGGAGAGTTGAACGATTGAGAACGAATCACCTCCTTCAACTGATTCATTATTCGCAAGGCCTTTTGATCTTTTGCATACATCGCATCCTGAAAAAGCGCAACCGGAAGCGCTCTCTGCGGAGATTTATCATAGTTAACATGGCACACAATCCCGCCGACAATAGAAACAGTCAGTGCGGAAAGCAGCACGTAGGACAATAGAGATTGTTTCATTTTCAGTAGGGGTCAACCCGGGCAATAAAATCATTCGTGATGATACGGTTCATTTTTCAAAATCGTCATCGCTCTGTAGAGCTGTTCCACAAAAATCAGTCGAATCATTTGGTGCGAAAAGGTCATTTTGGAAAGCGACAGAAGCGCATCGGCCCTGTCATACACCCGTTTTGAAAAGCCGTATGGCCCTCCGACAACAAAAATCGTATATTTTACGGAAGACAACATTTTTTTCCCGATAAGAACAGAAAAGTCGACCGAACCGTATTCCTTTCCCTTTTCGTCGAGCAGCACGACGTCGTCGCCGCTATTCAACTGTTTCAAAATCAAATCGGCTTCCCTTTCCTTTTGTTCCTCTACCGATCTGTTTTTGACATCTTTCAATTCGGGTACAACAATCATCTCGAAACCGACATAATGTGTCAATCGCTTCATATAATCGTCGATCAGTTTATCGAGGCTTTTGTCCGACGTTTTCCCTACGAGCAGAAATTTTATTTTCATCTTCCGGATAAATTTGTACGATACAAAACACGCATCCGCACCACATTACACAAAGAGGAAACAACGCCACATCGGAAGAGTGGCTTAGTATTTGCACACGGGCCAACGCATTAGCGTGTTTTCGGTGATGCAAATATGAGATTTTTTTACCGATATTTCCATTTCCGCACAGGAATGATGCCGGAAAATAATGTTTGTTCACTGTTTCATCCGCAACTTTTCGGTACAGCCAATCTTCGTATTTGTTAAACAACGGCATAAAATGACTATATTTGCACCGAATTTGTAAATAAAAAACAAAACACTTATGAAAACAAGAAGATTTTTACTTTTAATTCTGTGTCTGACAATCGCCTTACCGAGCGACATGTTTGCACAGTCGAGCGAAGTGCCGGCAGAAATTCTCAGCGCCCTGCAAGCGGGAGATGTTTCAAAACTGTCGGGCTTTTTGAACAACAGCGTAGAGCTGGTCATCGCAAATAACAACGACGTATTCAGCAAACAGCAAGCGTCGGCCATTATTTCCGACTTTTTCAAAAGCAACAAAATAAGCACGTTTCAAGTGATGCACAAGCAAAACAAAGACGCCGCGAGCTTTGCCATCTGTACGTTAAAAACCAACAACGGCTCATTTCGTCTGTATGTGCTGACGCGCATCAACAACGGACAAAATCTGATTCAGCAACTGCGCATCGAACCCTCAAATGATTAGCCACGACCTCAAACAACAAATCGCCGGCTGGTTTGCCGAAGACATCGGCGATGGCGACCACACCACACTATCGTGTATCCCTGCGGATGCGGAAGGAAAATCTCGGTTAATAATAAAAGAAAACGGCATTTTGGCAGGCGTCGAAGTAGCGCGTGAGCTATTCAAGACGTTCGATCCCGCTTTAAAAATGACGGTTTTCATCCCCGACGGAGCAAAAATTCAAGTCGGCGACGTTGCCTTTATTGTCGAAGGAAAAGTCCGGTCATTATTACAAACCGAGCGTTTGATGCTCAACATCCTGCAACGCATGAGCGGAATCGCCACCCGTACAAGTCAATATGTAAAAGCGCTGGAGGGCACAAAAACGCGCGTACTCGACACCCGCAAAACAACTCCCGGACTGCGGATGCTTGAAAAAGAAGCCGTAAAAATAGGTGGCGGCATGAATCATCGTATCGGACTGTTCGACATGATATTGTTGAAGGATAATCATGTAGATTTTGCCGGCGGCATCGAAAACGCAATTAAGCGTGCGCATGAATACCTGAAAGAAAACGGGAAAGATTTAAAAATCGAAATCGAAGTCCGCAACTTCGACGAGTTGAATCGGGTACTGCAAACCGGCGGGATCGACCGGATTATGTTAGACAATTTCACGCCTGCGAACACCCGCAAAGCCGTTGAAATCATCGGCGGAAGATACGAAACGGAATCCTCGGGCGGTATCACCTTCGACACCTTGCGAGTTTATGCCCAAGCGGGTGTCGATTTCATTTCGGTCGGCGCCCTGACCCACACCGTAAAAAGCCTCGACATGAGCTTCAAAGCTAGTGTTTAGTGATTAGTGATTAATTGTTAAACATGGCGAACTTGCTAATCACTAAACACTAAAAAAGAGATTTAGGGGGGGGGGGAAGTCTCCCCCTCGCTTCAGCCCGCTGCGCGGTCTTCCGCTACCCCCTCTGCGGGGCTCTGCCCCGCAACGCCCCGTAAGACAGTGATTAAATAGTGTTTAGTGTTTAGTGATTAGTGATTAACAATTAATCATTAATCATTAATCATTAATGATTAAACATGGCGAACTTGCTAATCACTAATCACTAAACACTTTCATATAACTACCCTGTAACTATCTGCTATGAACAGTATTTGCATGGCTGCGCCGAGAGTTATTCTTTTTTTTGCACTTGACAAAATA